>JAZMZQ010000211.1:0-11784 GCA_045586045.1 Eubacteriales bacterium | reverse complement strand
TTGTGAAATCTTTTTGAAAAAGACAAAAAACATCGTAAAAAATGCACAAAATGCAAGAAACAGAAAGGGCTGTAAAAAATCATAAGATTTTTTACAGCCCCTATTCTTTTATTTACCTATAATCTTTCGCAGAAGCATAACTGCATCATTAGTAGTCAATCCGCCGTTTTCTTGCACTCCATCTGCTTGATGGGCATTTCCCAACGCGCAATGGACCGAATCGGCAGAGCGAATTCCGCAGACAACCTGCAATATCGTTACTACATCCGCCATGCTCACCTTGCCGTCGTTATTCAGATCGCCGGATTTCATGGCAATATTCTGATAAGTGTTGCCGCAGCCCTTAGTGCAAGAGAGCTTGCCCACAAAGCTTTCACCGAAAGCGGGAAGCGCTTCGGCTTCTGCCCGCATGATACACTCTGCCCCTGCGACTACATGGCCGCAATCAAAGCAGGTCTCCTGATGGGTATTGGTACCTGCTACATGGACATAATTGCCATAGGTGCAAGCAACCGCTTCATTTTGCTTGCCGCAAGACGCGCACTTTTCATAATGATAACCGTCGCCCCGATCTACAAACCGATAAGCGCAAGCCTCATCGGCAGTATAATGGCAATCCTTGCACTCTTTGGTATGAAGATCGCCTTCTTTTTGCGTATAGGAGAAGCTGCAGGCTGCCGCCTGCTTTTCAGCGCCACATTCTTTGCACTTTTCATAATGCGTGCCGTCTTCCTTGGAAATGAATGTATATTCGCAATTTTCCGTCGCCTTAATCCGCAAGCATTCCGTACACTGCTTCATATGGGTATTCGTGCCGGCGATAGAGGATACCTTATAATCGCAGGCCACCGCCTCTGTCTCATAAGAACAGATCCCGCACTTTTGGGCATGAAGATCATTGGCCTTTTCAATATAAGATAAGGTACAGGCAACCGCCTCCTTCTGCGCCCCGCAATGGTTGCACTTCTCATAATGGTAGCCATCCCCGCGAGAAACAATTTCATAGGCGCACTTCTCTTCCGCACTATATTGGCATACAGAGCATTTTTTAGTATGCTTGCCATCGGAAAGCGCCGTATAGGTGAAGCTGCAGGCTGCTGCCGCCTTTTGCTTTCCACATTCTTTGCACTTTTCATAATGCGTGCCGTCCTGCCCGCTCACCACATCATAAGAGCAAGAAAGCTCTGTTTGATTACCGCAGACGCAGTTTTGATAATGAACGCCTTCTTTGGCCGATTGGGTGATTCCTTCGGTGAAGCTGCAGACCACTCTCTTTTCGGCGCTGCAGCCGGAATCGGAGCAGGGGATCTTATGGAAGCCCTCTCCATCGGGGACTGCATTTTGCGCAAGGAAGGTATGGCCCTCAAGAGTCAGGGTTGCATCTTGAGTAAATACAGTAGCGGCTGTTACCTGCTCCTCGCCGTTTTTCCAAAGGCCGTCTTCATTGGCAAGATACGGCTCTGCAGAAGCGGGAAGAATTCCGCTTCCGTTGGTATAAAAAGCAGCCGAGCCAAAGGTTACCTGATAGGGAACACCATAGCCTTCCTCTTTATAGAAGGTAGGATACTGATTAAAGCTATCATCCACCCACCAACGATTGGCCGTAGCGCCCTTGGTGCTTCGCCATGCCGCCTCGCCGCTCTTGAAGGCGGCGGAGGAAATTTGGGTAGCCCCTGCAATGGCGCCTTTATTGGTGCCGGTGGTGCCTGCAGCGTTATCGGTCGGGATAATCTCTAACGGCGTAAAGTCGGTCAGGCAGTTGCTGACGCTGATGGTTACGGCACTGCCGATATCGCTATGGCGCAGGAAGGAGAGGCTCTTTCCGCCCTCGACAGAAAGGTTGGCTGCCATGCAGTTTGCAATCGTAACATTGCACTTTTGAGACATCTCGCCAAAAAATACACCCGGGCAATCATTCGTAGACGCTACCCGCCCGGAGCAATCGTAAATTGCCACGCGGTTCATCCGCATCTTGGAAGATGCACCCTCTACAGCGCCTACCACAAATCCACCTGCGCCGGTATCGGTATTGACCTTACAGCCTTGGATCATGCAGTTTTCAACCGTATAGCTGAAGCCTTGATAGGCGGTTCCGATCAGCAGGCCGGAATTATTGATTCTACCGCCCGCGCTATTTTGCAGATCGGTATCGATCACCGAGCAATTCCGCAAAACAATCGATGCTCCGGAGGCTGCACTTTGCATTGCGCGGGAAAGGAAGACGCCCATATGCCCGCCGGTGGCGGAGGTATCCAATGTACTATTCTTTACATGGACATTCTCGATGGTGAGATTTCCCGTCCCATTATAGCCTGCTACCAAAATAGATCTGCCGTAGGTGCCGCCTACATTAAATCCTTCGATCGTCAGATTCTTGATGGATTTCCCTAAGTATTCCATAAAGAGGCCGCCTCTGTAATTACCGGAAGCAGTAGTATAATGCCAATTTCGCAGGGTATGCCCATCTCCGTTGAGGGAGAATTGAGCACCGATAAAGCCTGCAAACTTCGCTGCTTTGGAATCGGAAAGATCCAGATCGGCAGTAAGCACGATGGTAATGCTCTCGTTTGCAAAATAATCCGCATGGTCAAAGAGATACATCCACTCATCGATATCGGAAACCGAATAGGTGCCCATTGTTACGGGGGCGCTCACCTTGCTGACCGGCATAACATAAGTGGGATCGAGAGGAGAATCCTCGCCGGGGGTTACCACTACATACACTTCGGTTGCTCCCGCAGGAACCTGAAGGGTATTGCCGCTTACAGTTCCGTTTCCGTAGGTTGCAAAGGTTGCATTGGGATCCTCGCTCATAGAAAGATCTGCTGTTCCGCAGCCGTTTGCATAGGCGGTCTTCAGCCTTGTGCCGTCCGCCAAGCTAAACATCAGCTTGGTGGCTCGGTGGTCCTGATCTCCACCCTTGACTTTGCCGCTCTCGGTCCACCAATACATCTCACCGGTGCACTGCTTATTCATCAGATATGCCGCCTCGCCGCTTGCAATCAACGCCGCCTGCGGCGCAAGGGTAGGATTGGTATTGGTAACCTCAAGAACTGCGGTAAGATCTGTAATATCGCTATAGACCGTGCCGAGCGTCAATTTTTGATTGCCGGTTTGGTTGGTCGCAATCAGATACTTATTTTCGGCATTCACGGTATTGCCGTTGATGATCACCCGATCCAGATTAACCGTTCCGCCGTCGCTATAGCCGAGGTATGCGCCTTCTGTATAGCCGTTTGCTGCCGTAACGGTATTATTTGCTGCTGCCACATTGGTGAGATTCATCACCGTTGAGCTGCTTTCGGCAGTGCCGAACAACGCACCTGCACCGTTGATCGCATTGGTGATGGTATTATCCGCCACATAGCAATCGGTAATATTAAAGTTTGCCGTGCCCGATTCGGTGCATCTGGGTTTTCCTATCAGCATGCCCTTATGGGCGGAGCCGCCCGCATCCAGCTCGCAACCGACTACAGAGCAGTTTTTGATATGGACATCAAAGGCTGAGTCTGCCACTCCATAGCGGTTGAGCAGTATTGCGGAGGATTCTCCGGGGCTCTGAAGAGAGCAGCCTTGAATATGGATATTCTCTAAGGTAAACTCGGTAGCGAGGCCCTCAAAACCGCTGTTTCCGTTGGTCGAACTGAAGACTATCGCAGCGCTTCCAAAGCCGGATGCTGCGCCCACATGGCAGTTGCTGACCTTCAGATTCTTAATATAGTCCATTCCGCCTGCGCCTTCGGTGGCATAGAAAAGGGCCTGATAGGCTTTGCGGGCCGTCTTGGTGCCCCAATTCTTAATCGTATGGTTATGGCCGTCAAAAGAGAAGGCGGGATTGGCAAAGCCCTTAAAGCCGGAGGCTTCTGCTACGGAAAGATCAATATCGCAAAGGAGATGGATCCGATTATTTCGGCTCCGGAAATTGCTGAGGTTATTATAAAGAGCCATCCAGTCGGTGATATCCTCGATGGTATAATCTCCGGAACCTTCCGGAGAGGTATCCTGAGATACTCTTTGCACCTGAGATACAATGGTAATATCCCCTGCTACGGTCAGGATATTGCCCTGCAGGGTACTCTCCCCTTCAACCACCAACCATTTTCCTTTATCGGGGGCGCCCAGATCATATTGGATACCGCCGTTGAGAAACAATTCACCATCTTCTAAACTGACAGCCCCGACACGCCCCTCGGCAGAAGCAGGGCGATACAAATTAGCCTCATCCATCGCCCAATAGAACGCAGGATCTTCCAATCCTTGGTTATGAAAATATCCTACTGCGCCCCTTTGGAATGCATAAAGCGGGGTCTGCGAATAGGTAGCGGATACCCCTTCTGCAACGGCTGTAATAGCGGCATCGCTATAATAATTGGTTGGTACCTCTGAAGCAGTGCCGGTCTCAACGCCGCTGATCATATAAACGCTTGTGGCAGAAACCGTATTGCCGGCGATCATCAGCTTATCGGCAGAAATTTTTCCGGAGCAATAGTTATCTCCGCAGATATAATGAAATTCACTGCCCGATGCGCCGGAAACCCGGTTATTGAAAATACCTACATTGCTGATGTTTACATTAGTAGATAGCTCCGCTGTACCGCAGACAAAGCCCGCTCCGTCTTTTACATTGACCATTTCATTATTGGCAAGATAGCAATCGGTAATATTAAAGTTTGCTGTGCCCGAATCGGCGCTTCTGGGTTTTCCCACAATAAGGCCCATATGCAATGAACTATTGGTATCCAAATAGGAGTTTGTAATCTTGCAATCGCGGATGGTGATGGTGGCAGCCTCGCCTGCTACACCATAGCGGGAAAGCAACAGAGCGCAGGACTGGGTTGTAGCCCTCGCGCTGCAATTATTGAGGGTGATTCCGGTAATGGAAAGGGCAGTGGGAAGCCCCTCAAACCCGCCGTTTCCATGGGTAGCAGAGTAAAGAACGGCTGTATTTGTGCCCGACACATGGCAATTTTCCAAGGTAACATCCTTGATGAATCTCATGCCGCCGTCGCCCGCACTCACGCGGAAAAGCCCCACTCCGCCGGCAGAGGTTTTGGACCCCCAATTTTTGATGGTATAACCGTGGCCGTCAAAAGAAAAAGCGGGGTTTGTAAAGCCCTTGAAGTTCGTTGCCGCACTCAGGCTGAGATCGATATCACTTTGCAGATGGATGGTAACATTCCGGCTTTTGAAGCGGGAAAGATTATTATAAACATGCATCCACTCCGCCTCGCTTGAGACGGTATAATCCCCCGAATCTACTGCAGAGGTAACCATCATCGCAGGCGTGGCCACAATAATTCTTAAGCCTTCCGCAGGAACTACAACCGCCTTTCCGTCATAAGGCTTGCCATTCACAAGAGCCAGCGCCCCTTCGGGGATTTCCAGATCCGGCTCAAATACACTGCCTACCGGAAGGCGGGAGGTAATCCCATTGACCACAACATCCGCCAGCACCAAATCCGTACATTCTCTGACAATGCAATATTTACCATCCACAATGTCAAAGAATCCACCTTGATTATTCAGGTTTGCCACCACATCATAGGAAGGTGCTGCAGGTAAAGCCTTCAGCTCTGAAATGCCCTCCAAAGCGATGCACCGATCCAGATTGGCATCGGTAGCATAGGATACCTTTACTGCGGAATTATAGTCGCAGGCGCCCAACAGCGCACCGCTTCCTTCGGCAGTGCCGCCATCAAAGGCCCCTGCGCTCAATACCGCAGAGACGGTGCCGTTATTGCTGCCCGCAATACCGCCCACAAAGTTATTCTCTAATGCCCGCACCTTGATCAATACCCCTTGGTGATCGGAAGGACGCAGATCAAAGTAGTTATCGTTCATAACCCTGAAGTATTCTACTTCGGTATTGGCCGTATCGGCAAAGATAAAGTCGATACTTTGATAGTGGTTACCGGTAAAGGTCAGATCGTTAATATCACCGCTTGTTCGATAGTTATTTTCCACCGTCTCTGCCACATAACGGCCATCGTCTACCATGCCGCCAAGGGCGTTATCGATATTGACATAGCCGGGCTTGCCGGGATTTTCATTGAAATCACCGCCCACAACAAAAAGGGCATTGGGATGATCCTTTTTCAAGGCCGCCATCTTATCGGCAATAACCTTTGCGCCGTTTTCGCGGGCAAGAGCACCGCCTACATCCAGATGGGTGCTATAGGCCGCTATTTCCTGCCCGGTTGCCTTATCTCTCATCAATACCCAATGGCAGGTGCGCACATGGCTTGCATCCCATGCTTTAACCTGCTGAGAACGAGGCGCATCAGGCTTGGTGGAAAGCCAGAAGCATCCATCGTCAACATAATCAAACTTGCTCTTTTTAATGCCGACCAAAATACCTTCTTTATCACTATCGGAGCGATAATCGCCATAGAAATTATAGGTGCTGCCAAAAGTATTCTTCAGATAAGTAGACCAGGCCAGAATCGTCTTGCCGTTTTGAGTGCGGTTTACAAAATATACTTCCTGGAACAAGAGAATATCAGGATCCGCATTCAAAATACGCTGCTGCATGACCACTTTGCGGGAATAGGCCACACCATCTTCAAAATTAGGATTGCCGGACAGCGCATCTTCACCCCATTGGCAAAGATTCTGGCTCATTACCGAATAGGTATTGCCGCCTGCTTCCGCTACTGCAGAATGGCTCACTGCGGCATAGGAAAGGCAGCCTTCGATCGTACCGTTATTCCGCCCCGCAATGGCGCCCACATGAGAGCTGCCCGAGATAAAGCAATCCTCTGTAAGGGTTACATTGCGAATGGTGCCGTTATTCACCCCGAAAAGCCCTTGGAAGGGCTGATCGGATTCCAAATAGAGGCCGCTGATGGTATAGCCGTTGCCATCGTAGGTGCCGGTGAAGGGTTGATTCACCGAACCGATGGGGGCATAGCCGACGCCCTTGAGATTAATATCCGCCTTTTGGATATAATTGCCGCCAAGATCCCCTGCGGCAATCGCCAAAAAATCCTCGGCCGTATAGATCTCCTGCTTTGCTGCTTCTGCATTTGCGGGCAGAGCAAAACTTGCCCCCATGCAGAAAAGCATGCAAAGAGCCGTTATCAATGCCATCCATTTTTGTCTTCTCATTTCGCACCTCTTAAAAACATTATAATTCAACTTATATTTTAACATATATTACTTCAAATTTATATAGACAATTCTTCCAAAATTCCCCTATATACCTTGGCGATTTTCACAAGAGAAAAAATGCGAAGGGATGCCCCGCAAGGAGGTGTCCCTTCGCATTTTTCAGTTGCTCAGCAAATAACGCAGCAGCATTACCGCATCATTGGTTGAAAGCATTCCATCTGCCTGATGGACATTCCCAAGATCGCAATGGACAGAATCGGCCGAGCGAATTCCGCAGACCACCTGCAAGATGGTTACAATGTCTGCCATACTAACCTTTCCGTCGTTATTGATATCGCCTGCCATCACCCATTGATTCTCTTTGCGATTCCCGCAGCCATCAACGCAAGAATACGCCCCGCAGAAGCTTTCCCCGATCGCAGGGAGTGTATCTGCTTCTGCCCGCAGTACGCAAGGAACATCTTCAACGATATCGCCGCAATCTACGCAGGTCTTTTGATGGGTATCGGTTCCTGCTATGTGGCTGAAATTGCCATAGCTGCATTGCCCTTTTGCCTCTCTGCCGCAAAGGCAGCTACTGATATGAATTCCGCTCTCGGCAGAAGGCATCCATGCCCCATAAGCGCAATCGGCAATCTCTTCCATCCCGCATCCTTTGGAGCAGGGAATCTTATGCTGCGTTTCGCCAAAGGGGGCAGCATTTTGAGGATCATACTGATGATCACAGGCAAGCGCGCTCACCCTTATTTCCACATCCTTGCCCCCTTCGGGCATGGTCAGCGTTATGCCGTCGAGAGAAGCACCGTTGCCGCTGATGAACGTATAATTCTGATCGCTTGCAAGGGTCTTTTGAGAGCCGCCATTCAGATAATGGGTTTCCAAAAGATTATTCTTTTCATCCAAAAGGGTCAGCTTAGCCGTCTGCTCGGCGGCAGTTGCCGGAGCAGGCAAGCCATTCTTCATTCCCCAATAGAAGGAGGGCGCTTCCAGCTTTCGATTCAAGATATAATTGATCTCGCCGGAAAGAAGCTCCTCTTCCGCGACCGTATGGGTATAGCTGCCGGTCTCCGCCGTGGCAGTCAACGCAGTTTCATCGCTATAGACATCCGCCAGCGTCAAGGTGCCCATCCCTTTTTTGGTCGCCATCAGATAGGTCTTATCGGCAGAAAGTTGATTTGCGGCAAAAAGCATCTGATTCATATGAATCTTGCCGCCATCGGAATAGCCCACCAAAGCGCCGTCGCCCGTGCGCTCCATGGTATTGCCGACCACGCCGATATTCTCCAGATTCACCGTTACGGTGTTATTTTCAGCAGTACCGAAAATCAGCCCTACATTTACGCTGTCGGCATTGGTGATCGTATTATTATAGAAATAGCAATCATTTACATGGAAGGTGGCATTCCCGCCGGAATTATTGGAGCGGGGCTTGCCGATCAGCAGGCCTCTGTGATCGCCGTTGGCGGCATCCAATTGAGAGCCTTCAATCTTAATATTTTTGATGGTTACGGTATGATTGCCGGCGGAGGGCGCATAGCGGCCCAAAAGCAGCCCGCAGGATTCGCCGATGGTGATTAAGGAGCAATTCTTGATGGTAATATTTTCAAGAGTCAAGGCATTGGGAAGCCCCGAAAGCCCGCCGTTGCCTTGAAGGGCGGAGTAGACAAGGCCTATATTTCCTTTGAAATAATCCTCCCCAAAAGCCGCCTCTTCATAATCGGTCAGATGGCAATTTTCCAGATGAATATTTTTAATATAATTCAATCCGCCTGCGCCGGTTTTGGCCAAGAAAAGCCCTTTGGCTTCAACGGGATTCTCTTTATCGCCCCAATTCTGAATGGTATGGCCATGGCCGTCGAAGGAGAAATAAGGATCCCAAAATCCTAAGAAGCCTTCTGCAGCAGGATCGGAAAGATCCAGATCCGCCTTCAGATGGATGGTGATATTCCGATTTTGGAAATATTCCTTATTTTCATAGAGAATCATCCACTCTTCCACCGAGCTGACGGTATAATCACCGGCGGTTACCTTGGAAGAGACCGAGGAAACCGAGCCGGGGCAGGAGAGGATCAGATCCATATTCACCACAATCTGCTGATCGGCAATGGTGCCCTCGCCTTCCTCAAAGGTATACTCCCCTTCTGCATCCGGAAGGGGGATCGTTTGCCCTTTCATGGCAAAGATTTTACGCTCTGCCCCCCCTGCGCGGATCAGCACTCTGCAAATTTTTGCATCGGGATCGAGGGTTTTGGTATAACCGCCCTTCCCATCCAGCGCCCAGCGGAAGGAAGCGTTCTCCACCGCTTTATTGATGCCCCATCCTGCCTCGCCCGAGGCCACTGCTTCGGCGCCACCGGTCAAGGTATTGGATTTTGCTTCCACCATTGCAGCAAGATCGGTATTATCGCAATAGATTGCATCGGTCGTTACATTGACAGGGGTGCTCTCCGCCGCAATCACATATTTTTTGCTCTGATTCAAGCTGTTCCCCTGCATCAGCACGCCCTTGCATACAATGCCGCCTTGATCCATATAACCGATGATGCCGCCATCATTGGTGCCGGAGGAAGTATTATTGAAGATTCCTACATTGGTAACATAAGCATCTACACCGGTCGCTTCAATATTGCCCAATACAAAGCCGGTGCGGCCGGCAGAGTTTATTATCTCATTGCCGCTCACGATGCAATCTTCAATATAGAAATTCGCTTGATTGTCCGAAGAATTGGATCGCACCTTGCCGATGATCAGGCCCTTATGATGCATATTATTGGCATCCAAGACCGATTCCTCCACCGAGCAGCCCCGAATGTAGACATTGATTTTCTGGCCGAGCACCCCATAGCGGGAGAGGATAAATCCATTGGCCTCTGTATTTCTTGCCCAAAGGGAGCAGCCCTTTACATGGACATTCTCGATGGTAACCTCCGTAGGCAAGCCGGCCAATCCTGCATTGGTATGCTTTACGGAATAAACCAGCGCCGTGCCGTTTCCCGGGCCGGTGCCGGTGGAACTATCGGTGGTGATATCCTTAATATGGCAGTTTTCGAAGTTCAGATTTTTAATGAAATTGAGGCCGCCCGCCCCTTCATTTACACTGAAGAAGCCGATCTGATCCATCGGATTCCCTTCGGAGCCCCAATTTTTGATGGTATGATGATGGCCGTTGACGGAAAAGGCAGGATTTTCCATGGTTGTGAAGCTTGCCGCCTCTTCCAAGCTGAAATCCAGATCGCAAAGAAGGTGGATCATAACCTCCCGATTGGCAAACTTTTCCTTGTTATTAAAGAGATACATCCAATCCGCCATGGAGGTTACGGCATAATCGCCAGAAGATACCGCCGCATCAATCTCAGAGACCGATTCTGCCTCCTTAATAACACCGCCGTTTTCAGGGACGGTGATGGAATCTTCTTTAACAATCTCGCCATTGAAGAAGACAATATCCTCTGCCTCAAAGCCCAACTCTTCAAGGGTATAGACCTCGCCGGCATATACCACCCGATCCACGCCGTTTACCGTAAGGCAGGTGGGAACCTTCAGATCCTTATCCCCTACTACGACATATTCCCCGTCTATCACCGTAAAGGCGGCGCGCCCTGCCGCTTTATTCAAAGCGGCCACTACGCTGATCGCCGTCGTTTGAGGCAATTCCTCCACGCCCTCTACGGCTCCGCTGCCGATGGCGCTCTGCTGATCGCCGGAATAGAGGGAGGAAGCGCTTGCCGCATTATTCCCGATGGCTTGCCCTACTGCCTCTGCAGCAGCGCCTTCGGCCTCGCCTCTTGCGATAATCCGCCGCACAACCCCGCCATTAGAGCCGGTGATGCTGCCGATTCCGTTATTCTGCAGCGGCTCTACCTCTGCAAATACGCCATGGTGATCGGAAGGGCGCATATTATTATAATAGTCTTTTTGAATAGCAAAGGAATTGACCTCTAATTTGCTGCTATCGGCAAAGATAAAATCAATAGTTCTGGTCGCCCCTTCAAAGGATGCAAAACCTTGCTCCCATGTATGCTCATGGGTTGATTGCGTCTCTACTGCGTAGCGGGTATCATCCATCATGCCATCGAAGCTCTCGACCGTAACATTATAGCCATTTTTGCCGGGGTCTTCGTTATAATCGCCGCCTACGACAAAGAGCGCATCGGGAAACTCGGCTCGGAGCTCCTCCATTTTGGTCTTTACCACCTTTGCGCCCATTTCGCGCGGCAGCGGGACATCCTCCAGATGGTCCAGATGGACGCTATAGGCCGCGATCTTTTGGCCGCTTTCATCCTCCAGCAAGACCCAAGCGCAGGTCCGCACACAGCCTGCTCCCCAAGCCGTGGTCTGCTGAGAGCGCGGGGCATCAGGGTTGGGAGACAGCCAAAACATTCCGCTTCTCAAGCAGGTATATTTATCGTGATTATAAGCGACCGTAACGCCTTCCTTATCATTATTTGCCCGATAATCTCCCACAAACGTATAATCTTCGGCGAGAGCGCCCCTCAAATAGCTATCCCAGCCGGAAATATATTTGCCGTGCATTACCCGACTGCTGAAGGACACCTCTTGGAAGAGCATAATATCCGGCTGCAAATTTTGAATCCGCTGCAGCATAGAGGGGCGGCGGGAGCCGGTAGAGCTATCCACATAGCTGCTATTGGCCGCCAAGGCATCATCGCCCCA
>JAZMZQ010000210.1:0-9050 GCA_045586045.1 Eubacteriales bacterium | reverse complement strand
TACGATCCGACTTAAAAACAGCACCCGATTGGGTGCTGTTTTTATTTGGTGGGAGAGGGCGGATTCGAACCACCGAAGCAAGAAGCAACAGATTTACAGTCTGCCCCCTTTGGCCGCTCGGGAACTCTCCCATTTGGAGCTGGCGAACGGAGTCGAACCATCAACCTGCTGATTACAAGTCAGCTGCTCTGCCATTGAGCCACGCCAGCATTTATGACGCGAGGTCTTTGGATCTGACGACTCTCGCCGTTACCTTAGATAGTATAATCATTTGGCGATGATTTGTCAATATCTTTTTTCAAAAAATCAAGAAAATCTTTGATTTTGGAGAATCCTTTTCAATCTTTTGGCAATCAGATACGCTGCTCCCAAGCAGATTACATCCTTCCAAAGGGTCGGTACAGAGGTGGCCAATATGGCTGCGCCGATTTCCACCTTACAGGATACAGCATACCAAAGAGCCCCTGCCCCATGGCACAAAAGAAGCCCACCGCTTCCATAGGCCAACCGCTTCCATCCGCTGCCCTTCATGCCGCAGAAAAAGGCATAGGGCAAAAACCCCCATAAAAAACCGCCTGTAGGGCCAAACAACCGACCAAATCCGCCCGAGAAGGCGGAAAAGACAGGCAGCCCCACTGCGCCCAGCAGCAAATAAAGCAGAACCGCCGCCGAGCCCTTCTTTTTTCCAAGGTAAAAGCCGCAAAAGGCCACTCCAAGGGTCTGCAATGTCATCGGTACTCCTGCAGGCAGCGGCAACACCAGCTGGGAAAGCAGCGCGATCAGCGCTCCGCAAAGGGCGATTTGGGTCAGGCTCTTTAATCGAAGCATCGAATCTGCACCTCCCCCGAAATAAAAGCATGATGCTCCCCTTGGGCATCCACCGCCAAAAGCGCCCCTTCCTCGCTGATTCCCTCAACGGTGCAAGAAATCTCTTCTCCCCCGCGGGCAAGGATAATTCTTTTGCCCTGCAAAAAGGAGCGGGCTTGATATTCCCGCATATAAGCGCCATCCTCAAGCTGCCGATAGATAGCAAAAAAATGATCCAAGATGGAAGCAGCAAGAGCCGCTCTTTGCTGCAGATCGGTCTGCTCCAGCAAGGCGCCTGCGATTTGATCCAACGCCCCGAATCCTTCTTTGGGTGCGGCTACATTCAGCCCGATGCCCAATATGCAATATTCAAAGCCGCCCTTTTGGTTGATCGCCCCTTCTGCAAGAATTCCGCAGACCTTTTTGCCCCGATAATAAAGATCATTGACCCATTTAATCTTAAGATCAAGGCCCAAAATCTCCTCCACCGCTCTTGCTACCGCCACCCCTGCTGCCGCGGTAATCTTGATGGCATCGCCCCCTTGAGGGCGCAAGAGGACGGAAAAATAAAGGCCGCTTCCCTTGGGAGAAAAAAAGCTCCTGCCCATTCGGCCGCGGCCGGCTCGCTGCTCTTCGGCAAAAAGGACAGTGCCTTCCGGCGCCCCCTCTTTCGCCGCCGCTCTCAGATCCTGATTGGTAGAACCGGTGCAGGGGACCACCGTGATCCGATAGTCCCCTTTACTCTTTTTTTGAATAAACTGCTCTAAATTCCTCATATTTTTAATTATAATGAGAAAAAAACTTCTGTCAAGCCTTCAAAATCGGCTGCAGCTGCTCTCCTTTAAGGGCGCTCTCCAATGTCTGCTCCAGCAGTTCAAAATGAGCCACGCAGGAGCGAGGCTTCAAGAAAGGATCATCCTGCCCGTAAGGAATAAAATAATAATGCCGAGCCGATTGCAACGCCCCGATATTTCGGGCAGCGCCCCCCAAAGCATCGTTGGTGGAAAGACCGATGATAATCGGGCGGTCGTTGCGAAGGATGGCCTTTGCCGCCATGGTTACCGCCGTATCGGTTACCCCCAGAGCAAGCTTTGCCAGCGTATTGGCGGTGCAGGGGGCGATCACCAAGGCATCCAATATTTTCTTGGGACCGATGGGCTCTGCTTGTGCCACCGTATGCCATATTTCTTTTCCGCATAGGGCGAAAAAACGCTCCTTAAAATGGGCGGCTGTGCCAAAGCGGGTATCGCTTTGATAGACCGCCTGCGACATGATGGGAAAAAATTCATATTTCTCCCTCAATGGTTCCAAAACATCCAGCACCTTTTTAAGGGTGCAAAAGGAGCCGGTGAGGGCGATGCCGATTCTTTTTTTCTCAGCCAAAATTCTCCATCTCCTTTATAATAATCTCCCCAATCAGCTCTGCCGCTGTCTTGGGGGAATACCTGCCGGGCAAGCCGGCGGCGCCAATGGGGATCAGCCCCTCCTCTGCCGCTTCCTCTTTATCAAAGCCAAAGGGTGATGAGGCAAGCTCGATCAGATAAGCCCCCTTTGGAAGCCGCTTGAGGCGCTCCCTTTCCAGCACCCGCGCAGGGACTGTATTGAAAACCAACGGAAATTTTCCTAAAGGCAGATCCTCATAAAGCCTTGCCTTAATCCCCATGGCGCGGCAGAGATCTGCCGATTCCTGCCGGCGAACGCCTACCAAAACATTCGCGCCCAATGCTTTGAGCTCCATAGCGAGGATTCTGCCGATCCTGCCCGCCCCCAATACCAAAACAGGCGTTCCCCAAAGAGAAAAGGGCGTGCTTCCCACCGCAAGCCCGATCGCCCCTTCCGCAGTAAGGGCTGCATTGGACCAAAGCAGCCCTTCATTCTTATAATAGTCGATGGCAGGGCAGGGATAGCTCCTTCGGGGCAGCATCCCGCCAAAGATCAGCCGTCCTTGAAAAGATGCCCCCACCTCCTCAATGGAATAAGGCTCCTTGCAAAAAGGCATAAAAAGATGGGCCTGATCCTTTGAGACCGGCAACGGCAGAATCAAAATATCCGCATCCCATCGGGGCGGGGGATCTTGCTCCTTGATCTTTTCATATACGGTAAAACCTTTTTCTTTTATGTATCGGGCCAGATGCTGCTGACGCTCATCCCCGCCCATCACTTGGAATATCATCAAATGGCCTCCTTCCTCTCTTTCCATACTATGAAGAAGAAAAAAACAAGTGAATGAAAAAAAATTAAATTAGGGCTTGATTTTATAAAAAAACTATGTTATTATAGATACCGCTCTGCAGAGCAAAAATAGATATGCGCCGGTAGCTCAGCTGGATAGAGCGTTTGACTACGGATCAAAAGGCCGGGAGTTCGAATCTTCTCCGGCGCGCCAAAAAGAAAAAGGGATTCTCCGATGGAGAATCCCTTTTTCTTTTTGGTGCGCCGCTAAGATACGAACCTTTTTGCAAAGCAAAAAGGTTCGTTGAGGCTGCCCCAAAGCCGCGTCAGGCTTTGGGGACTGCCGTGTCTCGAGCACGATGGTTTCGGCGGTTACCGCTCGGAGCGGTCGCCGAAAGCCGAGCGCGCAGAGTATCTTCTGTGCCGCCCGCTTCATTTTAATTTTCTGCTAAATAGAAGAGCCTCTGATGCGCCGCCCTTTGGGCGGCTCTAACTTCTGCGGCCTCTGCCGCTGTTTGCGCCCCCTTGGGGCGCATCTAAAAAAGGAGCCCTACAGGGCTCCTTTTTTATTCTTCACTCTTCTTAAAGAGATCCTCATCCAGGACAATCTCCATGATTTTCTGATAATAGCCGGTAGGATTCCGGCGGAAGCGATCTGCCACATAATAAGCATCCTTCCGATCGGGCACCAACACCTGATAAGAGAGCATCACCTCTCCCTGCTCCCGAATGGTGCAATCCACCAAAAAGCCGCTCTCCGATTCCTGAATCTTTGCGGAAATTTCTTCATCCTCCTGCTTTTGCTTGAGGCTTGCTTTCAGGGCCGCCAAGGTTTTGCTTTTTACATTATAAGGCAGGCGGCCTTCATATTCTGCCTCCACCTCAAGGCCCTGCTTGGTAATTTTATAGCTGCCGGTATCTTCAAGGGAGGCGATATCCATCATTCCCGCTATCAGCAGCTGCTCCACAGCCTGAGAATAATCAAAATATTCCACCAACCCATCCTGCATCAATACATCGGTCAGTAAAACCTCGCTGACCACACAGCCTGCCTCCTTCAAAAGATAGAGGATCAACGCTTTTACATCGGGTATTTCTTTTAATCCGCCAAGTTCCGGCATAGCAATACTCCTTTTTCAAATCATTATCATTATTATACCACCGCCCCCTCCATAAAGCAAGATAAACTATTGCAAATATGGAGAAAATCATTATAATAAAAAGCAGAGGTGAAATGCGATGGAGATCAAGATCCCGTATAACAAAAATCTGCAACTGCCCTCCGCCCCTTGCGGAAAAATGGAGCATTTTTTATGGCTGCAGAATGGATGCCGGCCGGAGAGCGGTTTTTATCTTTGCTATAATGAGCAGGCCTTAAAGATCCGGCTTTTTTCCAAAGAATATCCCCGCTTTATTAAAGCAGATGAGGATGATGGCGCCATTTGGGAAGATCATTGCTTGGAATTCTTTTTTGCCCCTTTTGGAAAAGAAGAGCCTTATATCAACTTTGAATGTAATCCCAAAGGCTGTATGATCATCGCTCTGGGAATGGATCGCTATAACCGCCTGCCTCTTACCCAATCTCTCAAGCCCAAGCTTCATCTGCAAACGGCGATCCACGCAGATTCCTGGGAGATTGAATATACCATCCCCTTCGATGCGCTGACCCCTCTCTACGGCAAAGCGTTTATTCCGAAAAAGGGGAGAGAAATTGCCTTCAATGCCTATGTTTGCGGCGATCTGGCAGAGCCGCCTCGCTATGGGGTCTGGAGCAGAATCGATCTGCCCGCCCCCGATTTTCATTGCCCCCGATTTTTTGGAAAAGGAGTATTGGACTAATGGGTCTTTTTAAGAAAAAAAGGGAGAAGGACGAAAATCTTGCCCTTCTGCGAAAATTAGATCGGCGGGGCGTTTCCATCCTCGCTGAGCGAGATCCTGCTACCTATCAGGAGCGGATTTTGGGAAAAAACGGCGCATTCAGCATCACAGAGGAGGATGAGCTGGTTATCAGCTGTGAAAATAAAATCCTCTTCCGCTATTCCTTAAAGGAGATTCGAGGCGGGGAGCTGATGAATCTTTCCGGCATCTGCCTGAATGTGGGAGAGCGGCGATTTGTGGCCTACTATACCGACGGCACATTAGGAAAGAAAAAATAGGTTGTGATATCACAACCTATTTTTTCCAGACTGTCAAAAAAGGCACAGACCGCAGAAAATAAGAGAATAAAAGAATTCTGCCGATTCTATAAATCAGCAAGGGAAAAAAACTACTCTTTTTTCCTTGCTTTCTTATTATAAGGAAAAAATCCGCATCATCATGCGGATTTTTGATTAAAATTTTCTGCTTTCCGCCGATCTGCTCTCTACCGTGCGTCAAACCTAATGGTAACCGTTCCATTTTGCATGATGGCAAAATATCCACTTATACCATTAGGTCCTCCTTTTCCCCAACAAAACTTCAGTTTTGTCGGGGAACCCCAAAAACGCCGACGAGAACAGATCGACGAAATCTGCACTCTTTTTTGAGAGTCTCCCAGCGTGTCAAAAACCTCCGCAGGAGTTTTTTGACACGCTGAGAAAAAATAGGTTGTGATATCACAACCTATTTTTTCATCACTTCATTATAGATTTCATTTTTAGCCACGCCCCGATCGGAAGCGGCGGCCTTGATGGCATCCTTTTTAGAAAGCCCTGTTTGGACATAATATTCCACATGGGCGGCAGGAGAAAGCTTTTCCCAGAAAGGCGCCTCCTCCTTACATTCCTTGGCCCCTTCCAATACAAGGACATATTCTCCCCTCGGAGTGGTCTCCTCATAGAATGCAATCATCTCGCTGATGGTGCCGCGCTGCACCGTCTCATGCAGCTTGGTCAGTTCTTTGCAAAGGGCGATTCGGCGGTCGCCGAAATGCTCCAGCAAATCCTGCAAGGTGGTGCGCAGCTTTTGGGGCGCTTCATAAAAGATCAGCGTCTCTTTTTTATTTTTCAGCTCTTCAAGATGGGACAAGCGATTCTTTTTGGTGGTAGAAAGAAAGCCCTCAAAGGAAAAGCGCCCTGTAGGCAGGCCCGAGAGGATCAATGCGCCGATCAGCGCGCAAGGACCCGGAATAAAGGAGACCTCATAGCCCTGCTCGGTAAGCAATACCACCAAATCCTCTCCCGGATCGCTGATGCCGGGCATCCCCGCATCGGTAACCAGCGCGCAGATCTCGCCCCCTTGAATACGGCGCAAAATCTCCATGCCCCGCTCTCTTTTATTATGCTCAAAATAGCTGATCATGGGCTTTTTGATTCCCATATGATTCAAAAGTTTTAAGGTATTGCGGGTATCCTCGGCGGCGATGAAATCCACCTGCTCCAAAATTTCTTTGGTGCGCTTGGAGAGATCTCCCAGATTGCCGATGGGAGTCCCCACCAGATATAATACAGGCTCGCCCACGGCGTTACCTCCGATAAATTTTTCTCAATTCTTCGCTCATAGAGCCATCCTCTTTATGAAGGATCAGAGTAGGCTCAATGGTCAGCTCCCGCTCCCCGCAGCGAATCCCCTCTACCAAAAAGAGGATGGGCCGCTCTCCTTGGCGGGGCTCTACCAACCGCAGGCGAGAGGGGCGCAGCTTATGCTTCTCCATCGCCAAAAGACATTCCGCCATCCGATAGGGGCGGTGGACCATGCAAAAGCGCCCGCCATCATTGAGCAGCCGCTCCGCCGCGCAGAGCACCTCCTCCAGATTGCAGCATTCTTCTCTTCTGGCAATATTCTTATGGGGGTTCTCCCCCTCCAAGCCCCGATTCAGCGGCTCATAAGGGGGATTGACCGTTACCAGATCATACACATGCTTTTCGCAAAGGGTTTCCATCTCTTTAAGATCCCCTTCGATGACCCGAAAGCGATCTTGGCATTGATTTTCTTCTATGCTTTTTTCCATCAGGCGGCAAAGATAGGGCTGAATTTCCAGCGCTTCCACCTGCTCCGCCTTTTCATAGGCCAGCAGCAAAAAGGCCACAATCCCCGTACCGCTGCAAAGATCGATGACCCGCCCTTTCTTTTTGCAGGCCGCAAAATCCGCCAGCAGCACCCCATCGGTGCCAAAACGGAAATAATCTTCATTTTGCCAGATCTTCCAGCCGCCCAGCTGAAGATCATCCAATTGATCCTTCCCGGCCATGCTTATTCTCCGCGAACGGCCCGCAGCCGCAGATCATCCCCATAAAAATAGCAATAGGTGAAATGACCCAGCATCCGCGATACAATCCGCTCATCATAGGCCTTTTGCAGCCCTTCCAAATTCAAATTGGTGGAGAAAAGCATCGGCTTGCGGCAACGAATCCGCCGATCCATCAGATCGGTTAAGGTGGCGATGGTATAAGAGGTGCGGCTCTCGGTGCCGAGATCGTCCAGAATCAGCATATCGGCAGAATAAAATTGCTCCAGCATCTCCTGCTCATCATGGAAGCGGGCATTTTCAATGCGGCGGGCAAATTCCGGCGCGCTGATATAGATCACGCTCTTTCCCTTCTCCAAAAGCGCCTTGGCAAGGGCGGTGGAAAGATAGGTCTTTCCAAGGCCGGTGGCGCCGGTAAAAAGAAGGGAACGCTGCTGATTTTCAAAATCCTCCGCATAATCACGGCAGAGCTTAAAGATCCGCTTCATATTCTCTCTCGGCGAGAGCAGGCCGCCCTCACTTTCCGTGCTGAAAAGAGAAAGATCAAAATTCTCAAAGCTTTGATGGGTGAGCGCCTGCTCCAGATTGGAGGCACGGAAATTCTCGGCGATCAGCTCCCGCTTAAAACATTCACACATTCCCTCTTCCCCCATGCCGGTATCCTTGCAAAGGGGGCAATTAAAATGAGGCTCCAGATCGGCATGGATGGATTTCAAAAAATCCTCCCGCTCCCGCTGCAATCGCTCCAATTTTTCTTGGGCGGCGGCAGTATCCTTTCCGTGGAGCATGGCATGGCAATAAGCACTGCCCGCTTCGGTAATTTCCTGATCCACCTTAGAAAGATAAGGGTTTTCCCGATAGATTTTTTCTTTACGCTCCGCCGCCTCATATACAATCTGGGCGCGGCGGGCGGCAAAGGCTGCCCAAAGCTGCTCTTTACTCATCCTTCTTCTCCTCCCTGCATTTTCCCGATTACAAGCTTCTCCAGCTCCGATAATCCCTTATGCTCCTGCCGGCCGGTCCGTAAGGCAGGCTCTTCCTTAATCTCCGCCACTTTTTGAATTCCTTGCTCGCTCCAATTTTGCAGGATTTTATTCATATAGGGGAAGCTCATCTGCCCCTTATTGTCCATACACCGATTGTAGGCCTCTAAGATCAGCTCCTCTGTAAGCCCCTTTTCCAGCCATTCCTCAATCTGCTCCTTTTGCTTCTTGGAAAAGGCGGTAGCAATCCCGAAAGCCTTTTGCAGCCGCCGCTCCAGCGCGCGGGATTGCTCCAGCGAGCCGATCTTGGCTTCTGCTTGCTCAAAGCTTTGGATGCCCTCGTCATACCAATCTACCGCTACAGCCTCCATATACCGATAGGAGAATTTATCAATGCTATTGCAATAAGCCGCCAATTGCACGATTATTTCGGGGGTAAAGCCCAAATTCTCCTGCATATTATAGAAAAGCGAGGCCATCAGAGAATTGAGAGGCTTGCCCACCAAGCGCTCAATCTCTTTGAGCATCCCTTGAAAATCGGGGCTTGCCTCCTCCAGAATGGTGGAGGGCTGCACCCGAGGAAGCTCGCGGGGCAATACCGTCTTGGTGCCGCTGACCAGCCGCAATCTTCCCTGCTCATTGATCAGAATCTGCTCCCGTACCCAATAGGAAACCGCCTCTTCCACCTCTTTGGCGGTCATGCCGCAATGGGAGGCGATCTCCTCGGCTGTATGGGCAAGCTGATCAAAGCGCAGCAAAAAGAGCAGCACCTTCAGCTGGCCGCCGGTGGTGGTGGAAAGCATCTGATCCACAATCCTTGCAGGGATCGCCACCTTCTTCATCTCTGTATTTTCAAATTGAAATTTCATACCATTCATTCCTAAGTCGGATCGTAGCCATGTCGTTCTGTGAGCCAAGGAGTT
>JAZMZQ010000209.1:0-7608 GCA_045586045.1 Eubacteriales bacterium | reverse complement strand
TCGCCGTCGAAATTGAAATAGGCTTCCATGAAGCGGGACCAACGCTCTTTTTCCGCATAGGAGACCTTGGCATAGCCATAGCCCGGCAGATCCACCAAATAAAGCGAATGATCGATCTCATAATAATTAATGGTCGCCGTTTTACCCGGTTTTTCGGAAGTCCTCGCCAAGGATTTTCTCGCCAAAAGACAATTGATCATTGAGCTTTTGCCCACATTGGACCGCCCGCAGAAGATCACCTCGGGAAGCCCCTTTTGAAACTGATTGGGGCGGACCGCCGAAATTTTCAGTTGAACTTGATGGAGATTTAGACCCATGCTTCGTTACCTGCATCCTTCTTGCCCGATTTTTGAGGCGGGCAAATAAATGTTTTTTTCTTTTTATCACTAATGCCGAGAACGCCTTTCAAGACCTCATCGGCATGAGAGACGGCGATAAATTCAATCCCCTTGCGCACAGTGGGATCCACCTTCTCCAGATCGGGAAGATTTTCTTTGGGGATATAAACTCTCTTGATCCCGTGCTTATAAGCAGCCATGGTCTTTTCCCGCAAGCCGCCGATGGGCAGGACACGGCCGGTCAGGGTAATCTCCCCTGTCATGGCGGTTTTATTATCAGCGGGAATTCCCGTCAGCGCAGAGCAGACGGCGGTGGCAATCGTAATTCCTGCGCTGGGGCCATCCTTCGGCACTGCCCCTTCCGGAAAATGGATATGAAGATCCATGGTCTTATAAAAATCATAGCTGACGCCCATCCGATCGGATACGCTCCGAAGGTAAGAAAGGGCGGTGCGGGCGCTCTCTTTCATGACATCGCCCAAGCTGCCGGTAAGCTCCAGCTTGCCGTTACCTTCCAAGGCAGAGACTTCTACCGTGAGCATCTCACCGCCCACAGCAGTCCACGCAAGGCCGTTTACAATACCGCAGCAATCTGCGCCGTAGAGCGCCTCTTCTTTATATTTGCGGGCGCCGAGAAGCCCTTCAAGATGCTTCTCACCAACACTCATGCCGCTCTTCCCTTCTTCTACAATCCGAAGAGCGGCTTTTCTCATGATTTTGCCGATGCAACGCTCCAATTCGCGCACACCCGATTCTCGGGTATAGCCATCAATCAATGCACGCAGGGCTGCATCGCTGATTCGAATCTGATTCCCTTTCAAGCCATGGGTTTTGCGCTGCTTGGGGATTAAATATTGCTTGGCAATATGGAATTTTTCCTCATCCAAATAAGAGGAAAGTTCAATCACTTCCATGCGATCCAAAAGCGGGCGGGGAATTGTATCCAAAGAATTGGCCGTCATGATAAAGAAGGCCTGCGATAGATCCATCGGCACTTCAATATAATGATCCACATAATTGCAATTCTGCTCACTATCCAATACTTCAAGAAGGGCAGAAGCAGGATCGCCCCGCAAATCGGAACACATCTTATCCACCTCATCCAAAAGAATCAGCGGATTGGCGCTGCCCGCTTTGATGACCGCATCGGCAATTCTGCCGGGCATCGCACCGATATAGGTCTTACGATGGCCGCGAATCTCCGCTTCGTCATGAACACCGCCGAGGCTGACGCGCGCCAGCTTACGATTGGTTGCCTCAGCTACAGAGCGGGCAATAGAGGTCTTTCCTACGCCCGGAGGACCGACCAAGCAAAGAATTTGCCCGCCAACCGCATTCAGGGAGCGGACGGCCAGAAACTCCAGCACGCGGGTTTTGACCTCTTCCATGCCGTAGTGATCCTTTTCCAAAACGGCTCTTGCAGAGGCAATATCTAAATTCTCATCGGTATAGATCCCAAAAGGAACCTCCAACACCAAATCCAGATAGCTGCGGATGACTGCGCCTTCATGGGAGAGGGGCGGCATTTTGGCCATGCGATCCACTTCTTTGATCAATTTTTCTTTAATCTCCTGAGTGGTATTCAGCCGATTCACCCGTTCATAATATCCATCAATATCATCAGACTCGCCTTCGCCCAGCTCATCCTGAATGACCCGCATCTGCTCATGAAGATAATAATCTCGCTGATTGGCTTCAATGGATTCTCTTACGCGAGCATGGATTTCCTGCTCCATTTTCAGCACTTCATTTTCTCTGGAGATGATCTTCAGCAACTGCTCACAGCGCTTAACGGGATCCAATTGCTCCAGGATCTGCTGCTTGGCGTCCGGCTCAAAAAAGCCATGGGCAGCAATCATATCGGCGCAACGGCCCAGATCCTGCTCCATAAATATATTCGGCGCTTTTTCCTCGTCCATCTTGGGCGCCATGGTTGCATAGCGGCCAAAGGCCTCTTTCAAGGAACGCAACAGCGCTTCCCGCTCGGCAGTCTCGGCAGAGGCTTCAATTTCAGCAATGGGGAAGATGACCCCTGCCATGATTTCCTGCTTCTTTTCTACCCGCAACAGATCGCAACGTGCGACACCGCGGCAGACCACACGAACCACATTATCATGGATCTTAATCACCTGAGAAATCTTTACCAAGGTCCCCATTCCTTCAATATCGGAAGGGGCGGGATCTTCAATGGTGAAATCCTTTTGAGAGGCAAGGATCAGAAGGCCGTCTCTTTTAGCAGCAATCTCTACTGCACGAATGGAGAAGCTTCTTACCACATCAAAGGAAAGATTGTTATGAGGAAATGCAACAACCCCGCGAGATGCGATCAGCGGGTGCTGCTGCAAGGTATTATTGGTTTCTAAAACTTTGTTTTCAGACATTTGCTGCTCCTTTGGGACTAAATAATCAATAATATATCAATTTATTATACAAGATAAAATAATAATAATCAAGTATTTTTCATTAAAAGAACGCCGCCCAAATAGGCGGCGTTGAAATTAATAATGACGGAGGTACTCCCCTTCAGAGCCGTTGCGAAGCTCTTCCAAAGTTGTTTTGATTCGAGGAGCATCCATATAAGGACGGGCAATGGGATTATAGCACCATTCCACTGCGTTTTGAATAATTTTACGAACATGAGGATTCCAATAGGCGGTATTGGTCTCATGGCCGGGCTGGAAATAGAAGATCTTGCCATAGCCGCGGGTCCAGGTGCAGCCGCTGCGGAATACTTCACCGATATCAAACCACCCCTCAAAAATCACATCATCGGGCTTGGCAATATCAAAGCATTCTGCATAGCACTCTTCTACGCCCAATTCAAAATTCTCAGGAATTCCTTTTGCAATCGGATGGGTAGGATTGATGGTAAAGATTCGCTCATAAGCCCCATCCCGCCATTTCAAAGAGCAGGTTGTTCCGTTAATCTTTTGGAAGATTTTAGAATAATGGGCCGAATGAAGAGCAATCAGACCCATGCCCTTGAGAATGCGCTGATGAACCCGATCCACGATCTCATCGGATACCAACTGATGGGCCATATGCCCCCACCAGATCAATACATCTGTATCGTCCAGCACTTCCTGAGAAAGGCCATGCTCCGAATCCTTTAGCACAGCGGTGCGAACAGATACTTTATCTTCTCCCAATTCCCGCACAATAGCAGCAACCGTCTCATGCAATCCATTGGGATGACATTCGATTGAGCGCTCATCACATTTATCGCATTGGGGATCATCATGAAAATATTCATTCCATACGGTAACCTTAATCATAATATACCTCCGAGATTTAATGGTATTATTCTACCACATCCCCCAAAGGTTTGCAATATCTTTCAAATATTATTCTGAAAAAATCAACCGTTCGGAAGGCAACCATACCATAAAAAAAGCCTAATATAATCCCTTCTATATGGTGAATAGCAAGCAGCGATACCCCCGACCAAACCGATAGATACGGAAACTGCGCCATGCGGAATGCCCCGCCACCCAAAGCATAATAAGACACCACCCCGAACGGAATCAATAAAATACCGAGAGCCAAGGGCGCTGCTGCATATTCCCTCCCTCTGCCAAAAGGCTCTCCAAAAGCCAAAAGATAAAAGATTAAAATTTCCCACCACTCTCCGAAAGGCGGGATCTCCGATTCAGGCCGAACCCCGAAAGCAGTAGCAATCAGCATCCCGATAAAAACAACCAGAAATACGGCTGTCCACCAACTGCTGACCCGCATCCATTCTCTTTTCGGCACATTCATTCCAAATAAGCCCACGGCCATAAGCAATGCAATCAAAAGAAGTATTCCTCTCCCTTGAAACAGGCCGTGGCTTAATATGCTGCTGCAAAAGAGCAATGATGCTATAAAGGTCCATCCGTTCAACACCAAGGAGCCCCCTTTTCGCTCTTTCATACAGCGATAATAGAGATACCCGATCGGAATTAAAGGCAGCAGCGAGATAAAAGAAAGGCCCCGCAATATAAACCAACCGAATGCGGCCGTCTCGCCTGCAATCAGCATGGGGCTATTTTTCCAATTCATAGCCATCCTCCTTGAATAAAAGCCATATTCTCTCCCCTCTTTGATTCATGAGATCCTTCACCGTCTGGCGCTGATTCAGTGCTTTTGCACTTGCGGCAATTTCCATTGAACGAACTGCACCCTCTCCATTCAAAAAGTCGGCAGCTTTTCCCTTAGCAAAAAATACAGGCAGATCCATATCATCATGGGAAAAATTGCGATAATAATTCAGCACTTCCTCCAATAGCCGTTCCTTCTTTTCTTGGCCCAAGATCAGCACCGATGCATCGTTTACAAAAAGGTGCTTCCCTTGGCGGCGCAAAGCATCTTCTATGCACTTTCCAAGAGTTTCTCCATACCCGACGACCACCCTCTTTTTGGAGCCAATGGTCTCCTCGGCGTCCGCTTGGTACAATTCAAAAGTAGCCATCAGCCCATCCTGCTCCCAATCCAGAGCAATTCCTGCCACCTGAGCGGTCTCCCGCAGATTACGGCGGGGCAACCAAAGGGAAGCGATAATAGCAAAAAGCAATAGAAATCCGATTGCAAAATACCGATTTTTTTTCATCGCTTTTGCCTCCTATTATTCGCGCTGAATCTGCGCTGGCGGGCAATCATTCTCCAATAGGGCATTCGGATCAGGGTATCCTGATTTCCGTTTTTAGGATCCAAAGTATATAGAAACGGAACCCCTAAAGAAGAGAGGGAAGCAAGATGCAAAAGCAAGCAGACTGCCGCAAGAAAAAGCCCCGCAAGGCCAAAAATCGCAGAGGAAAGCAATGCGCCCAGCCGCAGAAAGAATACCGCCCCCTTCAAATCCTTGACCATCAACCCCGTTACGCCGGAAAAAGCCACGATGATCACCATAGGGGTGGAGACAATATTGCTATTAACTGCCGCATCCCCCAATATGACAGCGCCAACCACATTCAAAGCAAGGCCCAAGCCGGCGGGCATTCGAGTGCCTGTCTCCCTTAAAATTTCAAAAGCAAAAAGCAAAATCAACATTTCAGTGGCGGTATGAATCGGGACACCGGCCGAGGAGGAGAGCACTGTATAGAACCAATGGGCAGGCAGAATCCCCGGATTGAAATTCACCACCGCAAGATAAAATGCAGGAAGAAAAACTGCAATTAAAAAGCCCAAAAAGCGCAGCCCTCTCCCCACATTTCCGTAAAGATAGCTTTGATAATAATCATCCGGACTTTGAAAGCTCTCCGCGAAGATATAAGGCAGTGTCAGCGCAATGGGAGAGCCGTCTAAAATCACGCCCACGCGCCCCTCCAAAAGCTTTGCGGCAAGGACATCGGGGCGAGCAGTCTTCCCCACGGTCTTGAAAAGAGCATGGGGATGATCGCGAATCAGCTCTGCAAGGACATTTCCGTCCAAAATCCCATCAATATCAATTTTTTGAAGCCGTTTTTTCAGGGCATTTACCGTCTCTTTTCGGACCACGCCCTCCAAATAACAGACCACGATCTTATTATTGCTCTGCTTCCCGATCACTGAAAACTCACATTTCAAAGCAGAAGATGCGATCCTTTTTTTCAAGAGTCCTAAATTCGCCATAATATTTTCATTAAACCCATCCTGAGGGCCAAGAAGGGAGATTTCTGTCTCCGGAATGGAATTGCTGCGCTGAGCCATTCCTTTTGTATCAATAATAATGCATTGCGGGTAATCTCCGATCAATACAATGCAATCCCCCGATCCCAGCTGAACCAAGGCTTTTTCGGGATCGGCGGAAATTTCCAAATTATGGCAAGAGATCCCGCCCGCCACCGCTCCTTCCGGAGTAGGCGGATAAAGATGGGTCTCCAAGGGCTCGACAACATCCCGATTGGCAATATCATTGCTGACCATCGCTCCGCTCATCATCGCCACGATGGGAATTTTAGGATGATGGGGATTTCGGATCATTTTGATCTTTAAGGTATCGTCCCCCTGAAAGGCCTCTCGGATCAGTGCAAAATTTTGATCAAAATCATTGGTAAAATTCATCTTTTCTTCCTCCTCTTTCATTATCTGCCGTTTTTCACCGCTTTATGATTGCAATTTATTGAAATCCGAGGTAAAATAATGCTAAAGGAGAAGAGAATATGACCTACAAACATTTTTTATTTGATCTGGACGGTACTCTCACCGATCCCGCCATCGGGATTACCAACTCCATCCTCTATGCCATGGAAAAATTCGGCATTCCTAAGGTGGAGCGAGAAAAGCTTTATTGCTTTATCGGGCCGCCTCTTTTGGATATGTTTCAATTGGTTTTCGGCGTAAGCAAAGATGAGGCTCAAACGCTGCTGACCCTCTATCGAGAATATTTTTCCACCAAAGGTCTTTATGAGAACACCCTCTATGAAGGCATCAAAGAGACTCTTGCCGCCTTAAAAAAGCAAGGGGCCATCCTCTACCTTGCTACCAGCAAGCCGGAAGGCTTTGCAAAAGAAATCTTGCGCCATTTTGAACTTTACGATTATTTTGATTTCATTGGCGGCTCCACCATGGAAGAGACTCGGACAAAGAAGGAAGATGTCATCGCTTATGTTCTGGAGGAAGCGAAGCTTCCCAAAGAGGATACCTTAATGGTCGGCGATCGAATCTATGATATCGAAGGAGCAAAAATGCATGCTCTCCCCTGCGCTGCTGTGCTCTACGGTTACGGCGATCGAGAAGAACTCAAAGAGGCCGACTACCTTTTAGAAAAATTTGAAGAATTATTGAATATATAATAATTAAAACCACCGAAAAATACTTTCGGTGGTTTTTTGATTTCAGGTTATTTCATGACATAACGGAGAATCTCCGCAGCATCTGCTGTAGAAATGATTTCATCATGATTCATATCGGCATTCGCAAGTGCGATTTCATCCACATCACCGAGAAGATAGCGCAACAGCACTACTGCATCGGAGATGGTAACCATTCCATCGCAGCCGATATCCCCCGCCACCACATCCTCATAACGCAGCACGATCGGCTCTGTCGCAACATGATAGGTTTGACCATCCGAGGTAGTGCAGGGCATGGTGAAGATCACCGTTGCAGAACCATTGCCATTGGCAGTGATTCTGCCATTTTTATAGGTAAAAATCTCATCCCCTTCTATGATTCGCATCTCTGCTGCAGAAACTGCGGCCACCCCGCGATCATAGGTTTGGGCGGAGAGCTTAAAATTGATTCCATTGGGTGTGATTCGATAGACATCCTTTAGAGTGGAAAGGGTTTTGACCATAGCAGAAAAATTCTG
>JAZMZQ010000208.1:0-6554 GCA_045586045.1 Eubacteriales bacterium | reverse complement strand
ATATAATGAGACTATTATTCGATGATATTGTAACACACCAAGCCGAGAAAATAAACCACCTTATGTTGTTTTTTTAGCACTATTTGTGAAATCTTTCTAATTATAATAAAAGAATTCCCCGCCGCTCTTTGAGCGGCGGGGAATGAAATCATTTAGAGAAAATATATTCGGTTACAGACTTAAATTCCGCTCCCGCTTTCAAGGTTGCGGAAGGAAAAGCGGGATGATTGGGGGAATCGGGATAGAATTGGGTTTCCAGGCAAACGCCGGAATGTTTGCCGATGGGGGCGTTCTTTCCTGCGCGGTCGCCGGTGCAATTGCCGGTATAGATCTGCACACCGGGCAGATCGGTGCGGCAGGTCATGGTAATGCCGGTATCGGGAGAGGTGAGGACTGCCGCCTCCCGAAGGCCTTCCCCATCGACACAGAAGTTATGATCATAGCCCCCGCCCTTAGCCAGCTGCTCATCGGCGGCATTGATCTCTTTGCCGATGGGCTTTGCTGCACGAAAATCGAAGGGTGTCCCTTCCACGGGCCGCAGTTCTCCGGTGGGGATCAGCAGCTCATCCATGGGGGTAAAAGCAGATGCATTCACCTTCATCAAAAGATTTAAGATCGGCGCGCCGGTCTCGCCGTTAAGATTGAAATAGCAATGATTGGTCGGATTAAAGATCGTATCTTGATCGCTCTTGGCTTCATAGTTCAGCCGCAGGGTATCCTCCTCTACCGTAAAGATCACCGCAACCTCCATCTTGCCGGGATAGCCCTCTTCTCCATCAGCCAGCGTATTGGTCATGCGAAGGGCATTCTCCCCTGCCGCCTCCGCCTTCCAGATCTTATGAGAGAGGCCGATTTTTCCGCCGTGAAGATGGCCTCTGCCCTCTTCATTGCAGCCCACATCATATTCCACCCCGTTTAAGGTGAATTTGCCGCCTGCAATGCGATTGGCATAGCGGCCAACCGTAGCGCCAAGATAGCCATCATTGGTCTCATATTCCTCTAAAGTATTATAACCAAGCGCTACATCAACACCCTTATAGCGGATGGATTGAAGGGTGGCGCCGAAGGTCAGCACCGTAACGCTCAGATCCCCGTTGGTGATGGTATAGGCCTCTGCGCTTCCGAATGTTCTTTTTTCAATACTCATTTCCTTTTATCTCCTTTTATTCCAACGCCCAATCAATGGGCTTATTCAAAAATTCATTGGCCGCCTTAAAATGCCCGCAGCCGAAAAAGCCGTTATAGGCCGATAGGGGGCTTGGGTGAGCGGCCTCTAAAATCAGATGGCGGGGATTTTGAATCAGCGCTTTCTTTGCTCTTGCATGGCTGCCCCAAAGAAAAAATACAATCGGCTCGGGGCGGCAATCCAAAAGCTCTATGATCCGATCGGTCAGATTTTCCCAGCCCTTTCCCCGATGGGAGGCGGGAGCCCCTGCCCGCACGGTAAGCACCGTATTGAGAAGAAGCACCCCTTCCTCGGCCCATTTGGCAAGATAGCCATGAGAGGGCGGCTTGATTCCAAGCTCGGCTTCCAATTCTTTATAAATATTTTTCAAAGAAGGGGGCGGCTCGACCCCTTTTTGCACCGAAAAGCACATCCCATGGGCCTGATTGGGGCCGTGATAAGGATCTTGCCCCAAAATCACTGCCTTTACCTTTTCATAAGGTGTGGCCTTCAGCGCGTTAAAGATTTCGCCCATGGGCGGATAAACCACATTGGTCTGATATTCTTTTTTCAGAAATTCTCTCAGCTGCAGATAATAATCCGCCGAAAACTGATCCGCAAGAAGCGCATCCCAGCTATTCCCCAGCGAGACCATCAAGCCACCTCCTCATTTAATCGCACATAGATCACGCAAATGATATACCCGATCACCGTCCACCCCGCAAGAAGATTCCATGCGGTAAGCCCTTTTCGTTTTTTCATGCGTTTGCGATGGGCAAAAAAGGCGGGGAGCGTATAAAGCGGCATCAGCGCCGCAAGGCTGAAAATGAAGGTGGCATAGCCAAAAGGCGGGCTCATCCCTTCCAGGCCGGTATTGAGGCTGAAAAAACTAACCACCAGCGCCATTCCTCCCGTGGCGATCGCAAAAGCCCAAAGAATCTTCCAAAAGCTGCAGATGGGATTTTCTTTTGCCTTTAATTTTTCCATACACACGCCTCCTCCGAACTTTTACCCTCATTGTAACACACTATTTACAAAAATTCCATTGAAATTTCCATAAAAGGGCATATAATAGAGATAGAATGACATTGGAGGTGTTGAACAATTGAATAAAAAAGCTCTGGTTGTCATCAATCCTTATGCAGGGATGAAAAAATCCAAAAAGAATTTATTTGAAATCGTAGATCGCTTAAGCAACGCAGGCTATTCCATCACCACCCAGACCACTACCGCGCCAAAGGACGGCACCCGCATGATTCGGGAGCTGGGAGCCGAGCAGGATCTTATTATTTGCTGCGGGGGCGATGGTACGCTCAACGAGGTCATCAATGGGATTACCGAAGCGGGGCTTTCTTGCCCCATTGGCTATGTGCCTGCAGGCACCACCAACGATTTTGCCCGCACTTTAAGGCTTCCGAAGCAGGCCGATCGTTGCATGGATTGGATTCTCAACGGCTATCCCCATAATTGCGATATCGGCTCCTTCAACGGCCGCAATTTTACCTATATTGCCTCTCTGGGCGCCTTCACCAAGGTTTCCTATTCCACGCCCCAAAAGCTGAAAAACATATTGGGCCATACGGCCTATCTTCTGGAAGGGGTTAAGGAAGTAACCTCCCTTTCCCCCTTCCGCGCAGAAATAAAAGTAAACGGCCAGACCTATGAGGGGGATTTTCTCTTCGGCTCCATCTCCAATTCCACCTCCATCGGCGGGCTTTTCCGCTTAAACGGATTGGAAGTGCGGCTGGACGACGGTGAGTTTGAGCTTTTCTTTATTCGCAACCCCAAAAGCCCCATCGATCTCAACCGCACCGTGCAAGCCATGGTCAAAGGCCGCTACGATCCCGCCTATATCATTTTCACCCACTGCCAAGAGGTCTCCATCCGCACCGAAAAACCGATGCAATGGACCTTGGACGGGGAATCCGGCGGGCTGCAGACAGAGGTGCAGATCAAGGTTCAGCCCGATGCCATCAAGCTTCTTTATTGATTTTGCAAAAATAAATTCGCTGTCCTGTTTTTCGGACAGCGAATTTATTATAATGAACTCATCAAGAAAGGAAAAGGAGATGAGTTCTATGAATATTTTATGGTATCTTTTGGTTTGGGTTTTGTTTTTTGCCTTCGGGTTTGCCATCCATCAAGGCAAGGAAAATCGGCAGCTTCGCAAGGCTCTTGCAACCCCCTGCAAGGAAGAGCAATTTCCTCGGCGCTTCCGCTCTATCACCGTATAAGAGGATAATGGTAAAGCCTGCTTTTATCAACACGCGATAAAAGCAGGCTTTTTATTGGTTACTGCCGCAATCGGCATTTCTCATTTCTTCACCGATCATTTTGCCATGACGGCAAAATGATCGGAAATGATGACTCCATCGGGCTGATCTGTCAGCACCGAATAATAGGATGGCAAAATCTTCTCAGGTGTCAAAAAGACATAATCAATCACCGCGCTCCCTGCTTGGCCGGTAAAACCATTGAAGGTGCCGGTGGTTTCCCCGAAGGAATCTGCTAAAAGGAAGGAATCCACCAAAAGATCCTCGGCGGTGGTATTGATATAGCCGCCGCTCCCCACATCGCAGTTGATATCCCCCGTAAGAAAGACCGCCTTTCCCTTCAGATTCTCTTTGATATAGCGATAAATCTGCGCGCCGGCGTTTTCTTGGCTTTTGGGCGTAAGGCCGTAATGGGTATTCAGATGAGTGAATTTCACCCCCGTCTTTTTATCCTTGAAATCGCAGCGGGTTACAATGCGGGCGAATTCATCATCCCAGGATTTTGATTCTTCCTGCGGGGTATCGGAAAGCCAAAAATGCTCTTCATAGAGCAGCTCCAGCCGATCGGCATTATAAATAATACCCGTGGCCTCTTGAGAAGCGCTGCTGCGGTATTCCATCGCAATCTCATAGGAGCTCTCTTCATAAAAGGGCTCCATCATCAGATGCCAGCCGGGGGTATATTCCTGCACCCCCATTACATCCGGCTTATATTTTTCAATCAGGGCAATCAGCCCCTCCGAGCGGAAAAATACATCCGGATCGGAAGAGTCGCCGCTTTGCCGCACATTCTGGGTAATGATGGTGATCTCTGCCTCTTTTTTTGCGCATCCGCAGCCGCAAAGCAGCAAAACAGCTGCCGACAACAATATAAAATATTTCTTCATAGTTCCTCTCTAAAATAGCGGTGCGGGATCTCCCGCACCGCTATTAAAAGTATATTATTTAAGAAGGGATTACCACCTTGGCATGAATACCAAAGTGATCGGAAACATAATCATCTGCCACATCATAAGCCGAGCCGAATTTCTTCTGCAATACTTCATAATGCAAAGGATAGAGGCCGGTGGAATCATAAGAGATCATGACAAAATCGATGATACCTTTTTGATTAATATATTCACCATTCTCATTAAAAGCATCAGCGGGTGTTTTATAACCGCTGCCGGTGGAGTGATCATCATAGCCGAGATTGAGCTCAAAGTTCAGATCGCCGACCAAGCCCTCTGTCAGCAAGGCGTTATACTCGGCAGAAGCGATCGTCATGTTATAGTCGCCGACAACAATGATCGGAAGCTTGCCGTTGTTGCTGATTTTCTTCAATTCACTATTCATGACAGCGGCGCTCTTTTCTCTGGCTTTATTATCCAAAGAATAGTGCACGCTGGCAAAGACAAACTGCTTGCCGGTTTCTTTATTCTTCAGCTTTACCCAGTTGCAGATACGATGCTGATCGGTCTGCCCCGCAAAAATACTTACCGAATTGGGGGTATCGCCCAGCCAGAACTCGCCTGCATCCAGTTTAGTGAAGCGATCCTTCTTCCAGAAAACAGGCTCACATTCATCGCCTGCACCGCCGCCGGTGGTCTTTCCGCTCTCACGGAAGCAATGATAGTAATCATACTGATCCTTGTAATCCTCTTTCAGGAACTCAAGCCACTTGGGGGTAACCTCCTGGAAGCCCATCACATCGGGATCGACCGAATCCACCTGATGCTTCAACCGCAGGTGGCGGTTCTCCAAGGTCGTGCCGGGGTGGGTGCCGGCATCGCTGATGCAGCGAACGTTCTGATCCAGAATGGTGATGATATCGGCATCGGTATATTTGGGAATGCCGCTATCCTCATCCCAAAGATCTTCATCTCCGTCCCCATCGTCGGAAGAATTTTCATTATTGCCATCGTCGGTATTCTGCTCGCCGTTTGTATCGTTTACATTTTCGCCGTTACCACCGTTATTTTCGGTATTGCCGGAATTGTTGTTATTGCTATTTCCATTATTATCGCTATCGCCATCATCGGAACCGCCGTCATTGGTTACATAGATGGTATCGCCGGGGATGGTAACAACATCGATAATGGGATCGCCGGTATAAGGCACATTCTGCACCTCATCCTTTCCCTCTACCGATACAGCCCCATAGGATCCGGCAAGATCCTCATAGGTGCGGCCGCCGGCGCAGGATGCAAGCATTGTAACGCTCATCATCATGACCACCAGCAACGCAATCCATTTATTGCTCTTCTTCATAATCTGCCTCCTTCCCCCTTGATAGGGGAAATTCCCTCTTGAGATAGTTTTAGATAATAGTATTATAGCATGCTTCTGTCTACGATTGGATAACGCTATGTTGTTTTTATTTAACACCATGTTGCTAAATCTCGGTTTTTTTACTTTTTTTAATGCAAACCTTCCCTATTTCGTGTATAATAAAAAACAACGAAAGTAACACAACTGATTCGGGAGGAAAAAATGACCAAACGAGAAAGCGGCGTCTTGCTGCATCTTTCATCCCTACACGGCCCCTACGGCACCGGCTGCTTCGGAAAAGAGGCGCGGGCCTTCATCGATTTTTTGCATGATGCCGGCTTTAAGGTCTGGCAGGTGCTTCCGTTCTCTCTCCCCGATGAAGGCGGCTCTCCCTATAAGAGCGTAAGTGCCTTTGCGGGCAACCCTTATTTTATTGATCCCGAGCAGCTTTTTGAGCAGCAACTCATTACAGAGGAAGAGCTGAAAAGCTGCCGCGGTACCCAGCCCTATACCGTCGATTTCCCTTGGCTGCACGCCCAGAGAACCGCCCTTTTCCGCCGCGCCTTCTCGCGATGCTCCCAAGAGCTGCTGGCTCAGGTCGATCAATTTGCATCAGAGCAGCCTTGGGCGGAGGATTTCGCCCTTTATACCGCTCTGCAGCAAAGAAGCGGCAAGAATTGGTACGATTGGGAGCCGGCCCTTAAAAATCGAGAGCCGGAAGCCCTTGCAAAAGCCAAAATGGAATTGCATAAAGAAATTCGGGAGATTCTCTTCACCCAATTTCTCTTTTTCAGCCAATGGGCCGCTCTGAAGGCCTATGCCAACGAGCGGGGCATCCAAATCATCGGCGATATGCCCATCTAAAG
>JAZMZQ010000207.1:0-10543 GCA_045586045.1 Eubacteriales bacterium | reverse complement strand
TGGGAGCCTTTTCCATTCCTAAGGCTTCTCCCATCAAAAGAGCTATTTTACGGGTGCGGTCCCCTGCCGCCTCACGTTCGGCCAATTTTTCCGAAGCATTTTTGCGGCAGAGGGCTAAAAGAGCGCTTCCCTGCCCCCGTTTGGGGGCGCGAAGGGCCACGCGGCTGCCGCGCATTTTGCTGAAATATTCCTCTAAAAGTGGAGCATCCTCCGGCAGGGCAGGCAGCATAATTTCCTTAGGCAGCTGCGCTTGCTCCCGATAATACTGGCGCAGAAAGGAAGCAATCCAATCCTCCTCCAGACTCTCATGAAACAGATAGGTATCCTGCATCAGCAGACGGCCGCCTCGGACCGTAAGCACACCTACTGCAATTCGATCCCCAAGGGTAACCGCATCGAAGAAATCGCGGTCCTCCCCACCATCCTGATCGACAATCTGGCTCTGACCCAGTTTTTCCAATTTGCGGATCCGATCGCGCAGAGAGGCCGCCCGCTCAAAATCAAGCTGCTCAGCCGCCTTCTCCATTTTTTCCTTCAATAAGCCGATGAGATTCTTATAATCCCCTTTCAAAAAGGCAGTGGCTTCCTCCAAGCGTTCACGATATTTTTCTTTTGAGATCTTCCCTGTGCAGACTCCCACACAATTTCCAATATGAAAGCGAAGGCAGGGCCTTCCTTTTTTGAAATCCCGCGGGAAACTTTTACGGCAGGTGCACAAGCCGAAAAGATCATTGGCCGTACGCACAATCTCTGCTGCCGCACCCATCTGAGGGTAAGGCCCGAAAAGCAGATACCCTTCCTTGGGCTCATGGCGAAGAACCTTCAAGGCAGGATAATCGTCCTTGAGGCGAATCCCCACATAAGGATAGGTCTTATCGTCCTTCAGCAGAATATTATATTTCGGATGGTGCTCCTTGATCAGATTATTTTCAAGGATCAGCGCTTCCATCTCGGAATTGACGCAGATATAATCAAAATCCTCCACCTTCTGCACCATGGCAAGGACTTTGGCTGTATGGCTTTTGACGCCGGTAAAATAGGAGGAGACGCGGTTTTTCAGATTCTTTGCTTTTCCCACATAGATAATCTCTCCGCTTTTATCCTTCATCAGATAAACCCCCGCTCGAGGGGTAAGGACCTTCAGCTTTTGGGTAATGGCTTCCGAAAATTCCATTCTGCGCGCTCCTCCTTTCTTTTTTTATTATTCTACCATACTTTTCGGTTGATTACCACTATAAAATATGATAGAATAAGAAAAGAGACGAAAAGGATGTGAATAATCTTGATTAAGCTGATCGCTTTTGATATGGATGGCACGCTGGTGGATTCTACCGGCATTATTACCACTAATGTAAACCGTACCCTTGCCCACTACGGCTGTCCCCCTCTGCCTGCCGAAAAGATCCTGATTCATGTGGGCCATGGGGCAATCAATCTGCTCAAGGGAATCAGCAAAGAGGCCGGACTTGAAGCAAATCCTCAAGAAATGTTTGAAATCTATGATACCTTCTATACCCCCGATAAAATCCCCGCCGCAACTCCCTATGAAGGAATTATTGAAATGCTGAAGGCTTTAGGCGAAAGAGGAATTCGCAGAGTTGTCCTTTCCAATCGCCCTCACAGCCAGACCTGCCCGATTGTGGCAGCAACCCTCCCTGATTTATTAGACGAAGTATACGGCCAGCGGGAGGGCATCCCCATGAAGCCCGATCCTGCCGCTCTCAATATGATTTTGGAGCAGAATGGTTGCAAAAAGGAAGAGTGTATTTATATGGGAGATATGCGCTTTGATGTCCATGTAGCCAAAAACGCAGAGGTCATCGGCGTGGCTTGCGATTGGGGGCTTGGCACCAAAGAAGAGATTGCTGAGGCAGATTATGTAATCTCCAAAGCCGATCAGTTGATTGAAATCATTGATCAAATTCAATAATCAAAAAAAATGAGTTGGGAACCCAACTCATTTTTTTATACCATAAACCCTAAAAGGTTTCCCTTTCTTTTTGCAATTTTCAATTACAAACCAAGTCCCCCTTGATTTACCATCCCAAAAAGCAAGGACCAAATCGGCATAATCAATAATCTCCAGATTACGAAGAAGAGGCGCCTTTTTTCCATATTTTTCATAATCAGGCAAAAACTCTTTCAGCTTCAAGCCATGCTCTTTGGCATAACGAGCAGCGCAGGAATCGATTCCGCGGGCTCCGCCGGAGACAATCTCTTCCACATCGGAAGGCAGATATTTTGAAAGATCTGAAAGCAGAAGATCTCTTGATCCGATGACGGCAACTTTCATATTTTCCTCATCATTCTTTTATTTTTTCTTTTTAACGATCATTTTTTCATAATAATCGGCTGCCTCATCGATAGGACCATCAAAGACTGCCTCCCCATTATTCAGGACAATCCCGCGCTTGCAAAATTCCTTCGCCACTCCTACCGCATGGGTTACAAACATCAGGGTGATATCCCCTTTGGAGAGCAATTCATTGATCCGCGTGGTGCATTTTCTCTTAAAAGCATCATCGCCTACACTCAGCGCTTCATCAACGATCAAAATATCAGGGCGGATATTGACATTGACAGAGAAGCCCAGCCGCGCCTTCATACCGCTGGAATAGGTGCGAACAGGCTGATCAATATAATCGCCCAAATCTGCAAACTCCACAATTGATTCCTCGAGTTTTTTAATTTCCTGCTCACGGATCCCTAAAAGATGGCCTTTCAGATAGATATTCTCTCTGCCGGTAAATTCAGGATCAAAGCCTGCAGAAAGCTCCAAAAGCGCACCCACACGGCCATCCACATAGATTTCGCCGGAGGTGGGAAATGCCACCTCGGTAACCATCTTCAATACCGTGGATTTTCCGGCACCGTTGCGCCCGAAAAATGCCACCGACTCCCCTTGCTTAATTTCAAAAGACAAGGAATTTACCGCAAGCTTTTTCTTGCAATTGCGGTGATTAAAGAGCGCACCGAACAACCGCTGCTTACTATTTTTATAAAGGTAATACACTTTACACACGTCGGTAAAGCGAATAACGGTCTTTTTTTCCATTTCAAACTCCTAATTAAAGTACATCGGGAATCTCTTTGCGCAGCCGCTTATAGGCCCAAAGGGAAAGCAGCCATAAGATCAGCAGCCAGCATACAAAAAACAATAGTTTATCGGGGGCTTGGAAAAACCAACGATCGAACACCAAGCAATCCCGAAACCCGCTGATGATATAAGTGATGGGATTGAGCTTCAAAACCCAACTGACCCAACCGTTATTTTCCAAGGTATCAGCGCGCCAAAGGATACCGGAGAGCCAGAAAAGAGGGGTAACAAATGATTTTACAAGGTTCAGAAAATCCTTACTCACTGCCGCAAGCAAAGAGGAGAGCTGCGCCCAGAGAGTCCAAAACAAGAAGGAGCAAAGCAAATAGAAGGGCAGCTGCAGATAATAGATGGTGGGGCCGTAACCTGCGCACCAGAAAATAATCAGGACGATCAGCATCAGCACCATATTGACCATCAGCTTCGATACGCTTACAAAGGTAGGAATCACCGAGACGGGGAATTTCATCTTATTGACAAGATATTGATATTTACGGATACTCTCGGTCCCGCTATGGAGCATATCGCTCATATAGAACCACGGGGTGATTCCCACGGCCAACCATAAAAAGAAGGGAAAGCCATTGACATCCGCGCCGCTCCGCAAGCCGAAATTAAAGGCAAACCAATAGGTAAAGAGGGTCAGCCCCGGCCGCAGGATTGCCCAAGACCAGCCAAGGGCTGCGCCCCGATAGGTCTTGACCAAGTCGGCTCTTGCAAGCTTAAAGATCTGGGAAAGATTCCCCAAATGATCTGCAATGATCTCTTTTAATACATTAAACATGATACACTTCCTTTTGCTTTTGGAATTGCGGCATAGCGGCAATTTCCTCGAAAGATATAGATTTTCCTTTCATTTCCTCGGTGATCAAATACCCGATGGCGGCAGTGGAGCGAAGGCTTCTTGCGGCGACATAGTGGCCGCAGAATTCATCCATCGCCTTATAATCAAAGGCATCGGCTCCGATCGTTTTTGCCACCTGCTCGGCATTGACGCACACGGGAAGAGGAATTTTATGATAATCAATCGCAAAGCCACGGTCTGCCCCATAATCTTCCAAATCATAGCAAAAGAGGGCAACAGGGCGGCCGGCAGCCAACGCTTCAAACATAATGGCAGAATAATCACTTACCACATAATCGGCAACGGCGATCCATTCCACACCCGAAAACCGATCGGGAATATTATAGACCCCCTCTTCGGTATGAAGCATTACCCTTCCCCCATGGCTTTTCTTAATCAAATGATAGCGGGTAAGATCAATGCTCTCTTCCAAAGGCGGGCGTTTACAGCTTGGATTTCTTCTGAAGGTAGGGGCATAAAGAATCACCTGCTTTTCGCCATGAAGGGCGGGACATTCCTTCAAAATCTTTTCCTTGCAAGCAGCAAGAGATTGCGGATCGGTGAGAAAATCGATGCGCGGAAGCCCCAAAGGCATGAATCGCTCTTCTTCTGCATCATAGCAGCGGGCAATATCCGAGACGATTTTTTCCGAGGAGCACATAATCCGATGGTAGCCTCGATGCATCCGCATAATCCGAATAGTCTGAGAAGAGGAGCCCTCCTTCAAACCTTCGGTGGCATAACCAAAATTCTTCAAAAGCCCCACCGCATGCCAAAGCTGATAAATTTTCAGCTGCTTATGATGGCGAAGCACGCAAGCGGCGATACAATAGCCATCCAGCACGCAGGCTTTGGAGGTGGCTAAATGATACATTTGGCGGAGCATATGAAAAGCATAGAGAATTTTTGAGAGCAACCCTTTTTCGATATAGCGGCAAAGGATTACCACCTCAAGGGCCGAATTTTGCTTCTTAAGCTCTTCGGCCAGCATCAAAAAATCCATACTCGGCTGATTTCCCTGCCGACTGATAAACACCACCTTATTACGGGGGCGCAATGCCTTAAAGGGCAGATAAATTAGCCGAAGCAATATACAGAATAAATGCATTAAAAATGCACCAATCATCAATGATCAATCTCCCTTAAAATCGTATCGACAAAGCGTGCGGTACTTTTCCCATCGCACGCAGATAAAAACTTTTCAAAAAATGCATCTTTTTTGAGGGTAAAAGAAGCGGGGTTCAGAATCGCCGCCTGCAGCTCTTCTTGATTCTTTGCCACAGCCCCGTAGGTATAGGTTTCAAAATCATAAAAGAAACTGCGATCCCGATCATATTCGGCAAGATCCGGAACATAAAAGATCAGCGGACGATTCAAAAATGCATATTCAAAGATGACCGAGGAATAATCGGTAATCAAAAGATGGGCGCAGAAAAGAAGATCATTAATCTCCCGCTCAGAGGAAAGATCAATCACCCGATCTGCCACCGATTGAGGGATTTCAAAGCCCTCTTCAATAAAAGGATGAAGCTTTAGCCCCAAAAGATAATCTTGCGGCAAGGCTTCCACCAGCCGCGTAATATCTAAAAATTCTTTAGGATAATGCGCCTTTGCTCTTGTATCCCCACGGAAGGTGGGCGCAAAGAGAATCAGCTTTTTATTCTTCATTTGAGGATAGCGGCTCATCAAGGTTTGCTTGCGCTCCTCGATCAGCTTCTCATCAAAGAAGAGATCGGTACGAGGCACCCCTAAAGGATATATATGCTCCTTCGGCTGGCCAAATGCCCACTCAAAATCCTCCACAACCCCTTCGGCGCTTACGATTACATGGGTATAATTTCGATGGGTCAGGGAAGAGCCAACCGTACTCCCCCGCTTTCCCATTCGGGCAAAGCCCATCCGCTTAAAGGCGCCGGTGGAATGCCAGACCTGAATGACCTTAGCTTCCTTGCGGAAGATCAAAGGATAAAGAAAGGGGGTATAATCATCCACAATGATATTGCGGCAGGCGGCAAGTTTTTTTAATGCTTGCTTGCGGCTTACGCCGCTCCCCTCCAATAAAGTATCCACCGAGAATTCGCTCCCCTCAAGAGCCTTTGCGATATAGGCGCAATTTCCCGAAAGGGCGGTACGAGAGGGGCAAACCATCAGCACAGCCTTAGGATCATCTTTTATGATTTTTTGATAGTACCAAAATCTGGCCACATCCGGCAGAGCCGCAAGGCGCTGGAGATATGGGAACAGAAAATCAGGGCATAGGCTGCGCAGATTCAATGCTGATTACTCCTTCAAAGCTTTATCAATCAACGCCACAATTCTTTCGGTAGAACGGCCGTCGAAATCATCAAAAAACATCTTGGCAAAAGTATCCATCCGCTCAGCGCCGAAATCCTTCTCAAGAATCGCTTGGGTAAGCTCCCCTTGAGAGAAGACCAGCTTACCGGGGGATTCCAGACGAAGATCAAAATAAAAATCACGCTGACGGATATAATCATTCAGATCAAAGACATAAAAGAGCATGGGGATCTTCAAAAGAGCCGCCTCAAAGACCAAGGAAGAATAGTCGGTTATAATCAGATCGCTGACAAAGAGCAGATCATTTAACTCGCTTTCTGCCGATAGATCCAAAATAAATTCTTGATATTCTTCCGGAATCGGGTGAGAATCCGCCACAAAGGGATGATGCTTTACAATGATTGCATATTCATCCCCGATTGCTTCATAAAGCGCTTTGAAATCCATGCGCTCCATGGGATAATAGGCATTTTCCTTCACGGTCCCGCGGAAGGTGGGGGCAAAGAGCAGAATCTTTTTCTCTTTCAATGCGGGGTATTGCTCATAAAATGCATCCCGCACCCTTTGCTTATAGCTCTCATCAAAGAATACATCGGTGCGGGCGATGCCGGTGGGAATGATTTTTTCATCCGAGATTCCAAAGCCTTCTGAATGGCAACGCTTGCAATAAGTGGAGCTGACGGTTACATAATCATAGCTCCGATGATTGCGGGTGGCCTGAGGAGAGCCTGCAGGCTTGCCCAAGCGGGTAAAGCCGAAGGTCTTGAATGCGCCGCAAGCATGCCAGAGCTGAATCAGCTTAGTCTCCTCTCTTAGATCAAGATAGTGAATCTGAGGGGTAAATTCATCCAATACAATGACCTTGCTGACCGCGCATGCATAGCAAAAACGAAAGACATCCTTCAAGGACATCCATACCGAGTTACTATAGGTAAGGATGAAATGGATATCAAGATCCTTCCGATCCTTCATCTGCTCATAGACAAATGCAAAATTTCCGGAAAGATCGGTGCGCCGCATCGAAATAAAGGTGATTCGATTTTGGCGGATCTTGAAGAGGCAGCAAAGCTTATATAAGCACTGAATCATCGTCTTAAAAAGCTTGACCAAGGTAATCTTCCGCCTTGCAAAAGCAGCAACGCGGCCATTCACATGGCCCACAACCCGCCGCAAAGGATTTTTAGAGCGAACCCGCTTATCCCAGCGCGCAATGCCGATAAACGCAAGCAGCGCTTCCAGCAAAAACCACGGAATCAAGCAAAAAGCCAGCAGCAGAGAGAGCAAATCGAAAAGTTTGGCCAACGGGCGAATGATTGCTCGCTTCAAGGCACTGCTCTTCTTGGGCGCAATGGGGCTTAGGGTAAAGCAATTCTCTTGCAGATTGCAAATCCATCTGACCTCATCACACTCTACTGCCCCCTCGCCCAAGGAAAAGGCAGCATGATCGTCATAAAAACTGCCGTAGGAAAATTTAAGGCTCAGCTGAGAATCCAAGAGCATGCCGCGGGTGGTCCAATAAACAGCTTCCAGCTTATAGCGATAGCGGCCTTCAAAAATGCAACGATTTCCCAAATATTGCACATCCTGCAATACCAAAGGCAGCCGACGATTTTCCTTGCCGTTATCAAAATAAAGAACCACCTTCGGGCGGCTATAATTCCCGCTTAAGATTGCATCATCCTCGATATAGCCGGAACATTCCACCAAAAGGCTATTTCCTACAATATGAAATTGACTAAACTCCAGACTGTATTTCAAAGAAGAATTCCTCCTAAATTTTGAAACTTATTACTCGGAAAGGATGGTCTCAAAGGTGCTGAGATCTTCAGGGGTAGTAATTTTGATATTCCGCTCGCTTCCCTTGACCAAGCGAACCTTCATGCCATGCTTATGGGCGATCTGGCTTGTCCCCACAGTGGCGGCAATTTCCTCATCGCTGACCGCATCATGAATGGCAAGATATTCTCCCAGCCGAAAGGCTTCGGGGGCCTGCCCTGCATAGAGGCAGCTGCGATCCAAAAGCTGATCGATGGAAGAGCCGTCTTTACTGAAATAGACCGTATCCTTTACGGTGATGACCGGCATGGCGCCGCCATCCTCTGCTGCTCCATGAAGGCAATCGGAGATAATCTGATCCGATACCAAGGGGCGGGCTGCATCATGCATAATCACAACCCCTTCATCGGGGGTGCAGCCCTTGGCAACCTTCAAACCATTATAGATGGAATGCTGGCGCGTACGGCCCGCGGAAGCAAAGCCGAAAAATTTGGTAATTTTTTCCTTTTTCAGCCATTCTGCGATAAAATCCTGCCATGCTTCATCCGCCACTATGACAATATGATCGATTTCTTCATGCCTCTCAAAAATCTCAAGGCAATAGGAAATGATCGGCCGCTCACGGACCATGATATATTGCTTCGGCTGATCAGCGCCCATCCGAGAGCCGATTCCGCCGGATAATACAATCGCTGTATTCACGGAACTTCCTCCTCAAAAAACATACTAATCCATCTTGTATATGATATCAAAATTACCGATGAAAGTCAAGTATCCATATAATAGAAGGCTCGCTACATTGCTGTAGCGAGCCTTTCAAAACAATAGGTTATTTTTTTATACAACGCCTTGAGCCTTCATGGCCTCTGCAACCTTCAGGAAGCCTGCAATATTAGCGCCTGCGATCAGATCACCCTTCATGCCGTATTTCTCAGCAGCATCGGAGGATGCCTTATAAATATTGGCCATAATCTGATAAAGCTTTGCATCGACCTCTTCGGCAGTCCAGCTATAGCGCATGGAATTCTGGCTCATCTCAAGGCCGGATACGGCAACGCCGCCTGCATTGACCGCCTTGGAGGGAGCAATGACAAGGCCTGCTTCCTTCATCAGCGTAACCGCCTCAGCAGTAGTGGGCATATTTGCTACCTCAACATAATATTTCACACCATTAGCGATAATATTTTTTGCATCAGCCACATCTACTTCATTTTGGGTAGCGCAAGGCATGACAATATCCACCTTCTGCGCCCAAGGACGCTTGCCTGCATAGAAAGGCACGCCGAACTTATCGGCATAATCCTGCACCTTATTACGGCCGGATGCACGCATCTCCAAAAGATAATCAATCTTCTCGGGAGTGCTAATGCCCTCTGCATCATAAATATAACCATCGGGGCCGGAAAGGGTTACCACTTTGCCGCCCAGCTCATGAACCTTCTTCACCGTACCCCATGCTACATTACCGAAGCCGGATACCGCAAAAGTCTTGCCTTCAACCGTATCGTTGAAGGATTTGAGCATTTCAACTACATAATATACCGCACCGTAGCCGGTAGCCTCGGGGCGAATCAAAGAGCCGCCGAAGGAGATGCCCTTACCGGTAAGTACGCCGGTAAATTCATTGCGCAATCTCTTATATTGGCCAAACATATAGCCAACCTCGCGCGCACCTACGCCGATATCCCCTGCAGGAACATCGGTATCTGCACCGATATGCTTGGAAAGCTCTGTCATAAAGCTCTGGCAGAAGCGCATCACTTCCCCATCACTCTTGCCGGTGGGATCGAAATCAGCGCCGCCCTTGCCGCCGCCCATGGGGAGGCTGGTGAGGCTGTTCTTAAAGGTCTGCTCAAAGCCGAGGAACTTCATGATCGATGCATTGACAGTGGGATGGAAGCGAATACCGCCCTTATAAGGGCCGATCGCCGAATTGAATTGAACGCGGAAGCCGCGATTCACCTGAACCTTGCCGCTATCATCTACCCAAGGCACACGGAAGGTGATCATTCGCTCGGGCTCTACCATCCGCTCAAATACGCCTGCTTCGATCAGATCGGGGCGCTGCTCTGCCACAGGCTCCAAGGACTCCAGCACTTCATACACTGCCTGCAGAAATTCCTTTTCACCGGGGTTCCGCTTTTCCACGGATGCATACAATTCATTCAAATATGCATTTTTGATTGCCATCGTTTATCACTCCAATTAAAAAATATTGAAAAAATTATATCACCCTATCCTCTAAATTGCAATAAAAAAATTGATAGATTTTATGATTTTCTCTTCCATTCATTGTGCAACACTACAGTTTAAGCAAACACGAATAATCCGAACCTGCCTAAAATGGCATTATTTCAGCGCTTTTTAGTTTATCGAAGGTTTGTAGGCGTCAGCCTTACAAACTTCTCTGCACCAAAAATCATCTGAAATTCTGCTCATTTTAAGGTCGAAGAATTTTAAGGGAGCGGATTTTTGGGTTTGCAAGGCATAAAACGCAGTTAATCCTACCGGATTAACGAGTATTTTAACAC
>JAZMZQ010000206.1:0-8180 GCA_045586045.1 Eubacteriales bacterium | reverse complement strand
ACCCGCATTGTGGATATGGTGAAAAACCGCCGTAATTTAGGGCTATTCTCTGCCACCATCAGCCGCGAGGTGATGGATGTTTCTTGGAAATATCAGCGGGATGAGGTGGAGATCACAGTAGAACCCAAGCGGGAGGATCGGCCGGATATTGATCAATATTCTGTAACGGTCCCTCCGTTTAAGAAGCCCGATGCCACCATTACCATGGTAAAGGAAGGGCCCTTTGAGCGGGTGATCATTTTTTGCAATACCAAATCCATGTGCCAGCGGCTTTGCGAGATTCTCCAAAAGGAGGGCGTGGATTGCGATTGCCTGCATGGCGATATTCCCCAGAGCAAGCGGGAGAAGACCATGCAAAAATACCGCGACGGTCAGCTTTCGGTATTGGTGGCTACCGATGTGGCTTCCCGCGGCATTGATGTAGATGATGTGGATTGCGTCATCAATTATGATATTCCCGAGGAGATTGAATATTATATCCATCGTATCGGCCGAACAGGGCGGGCCCAGAAAAAGGGCGTGGTCTTTTCCATGGTGAATAACTTTGCGGAAAAGACCAAGCTGGAGGAGATTATCAAGCATACCAAATATCAGGTGAAAGCGCTTGCGATGGGCGAGGACGGCGTTTTGACCGAAAAAGAATAGGAGAAAGAAGATGCTGAAATATGAAATTGAAGGCGGCTCTTTGCCGGTTGTGATTTGCTATCCCGAAGCGGGGCAGACTCTTTGCACCGAGAGAGGCTCTATGAGCTGGATGAGCGCTAATATGCAGATGGAGACCAATTCCGGCGGTGGCTTGAAGAAGGCGCTGGGAAGAATGTTTTCGGGGGATTCCATCTTTTTGAATGAATATACACCGATGGGCGGGGGCGGCATGATCGCCTTTTCCTCCAGCTTCCCCGGCAGTATTATCCCCTTTGAGGTTTCAACGGGCAGAAGCATCATTATTCAAAAACGGGGCTTTCTTGCCATGGAAAAAGGCTTGGATCTTTCCCTTTATTTTCAAAAGAAGCTGAGCGCCGGCCTTTTCGGCGGGGAAGGCTTTATTATGCAGAAGGTTTCGGGAAATGGCTTGGTCTTTTTGGAGATTGACGGTTATTGCAAGGAGTATACCTTGGCAGCAGGCCAGACCTTGGTGGTGGATACCGGCCATCTGGCGGCCATGGAAGAAACTTGCTCGATGGATATTGAAACGGTGAAGGGCGCCAAGAATATCTTTTTTGGCGGCGAAGGCCTTTTCTTAACCCGTGTTACAGGCCCCGGTAAAGTATGGCTGCAATCTATGCCTATTGCCAATGTGGCAGGGGCAATTCAACCTTATTTGAATTTGGATACCGATTCCTCTTCCGGTAAAGGAATTAACATTAAATTTGGTGAATAAATGGATATTACAAAAATCGACAAAAATTTCAAAGTAGATAGCACTATTGATAAGCAGGGCCTTTGCTTTTATGATCCAAAGGAAGCGCCTTTTAAGATTTATGGCGTTTATTATGAGGATGGTAAATTTCGCCGTCTGCCTGAAGCGGTGGCCAAAGGGACCAACGAAGGAGTATGGAGCCTTCATGCCAATACAGCGGGGGGCAGATTGCGTTTTCGCACCGATAGCCAAAAGATTGCTATTCAAACGATTCAAGAGCAGTTTCATAAAGTGGACCATATGCCCCTGACTGCCACGGCAGGATTTGATCTTTACTTAGATAATTCCTATTATAATACGTTTCGCCCTCCCTATAATCTCCAAACAGGCTTTGAGAGCCTGATTGAAATTAAAGAAGAAAAGAAGATGCGGGAGGTGCTGATTCATCTGCCGCTCTATAGCGATGTAATAGAATTTACCATCGGCTTGGAAGAGGGCGCAACCATCCAACCGGCTGCGCCTTATCAAGCGGGTGCACCGTTGGTTTACTATGGCTCTTCCATCACCCAAGGAGGATGCGCTTCCCGCCCGGGAAATGCTTATGAGAACATCCTTTCCCGCCGTTTGAATGTGGATCATATTAATCTTGGTTTTTCAGGTAGCGCCAGAGGGGAGCAGGCCACCACCGATTATATTGCAGGCCTTGAAATGCGCGCTCTTATTATGGATTACGACCATAATGCGCCAAACACAGCGCATTTGGAAGCCACCCATGAAAAGATGTTTCTTGCCATTCGGGAGAAGCAGCCTGATTTGCCGATTTTGATGCTCAGCCGCCCCAAATGGATTTTGCAGGGCAATGAGAATCAACGCTTGGCCATTGTGAAAAAAACTTATGAGAATGCTAAAGCCAAAGGGGATCAAAAGGTTTGGTTTATCTCCGGGCAAGATTTGATGGCTTTTTGCAAAGAGGAAGGCACTGTGGATAATTGCCATCCTACCGACTATGGCTTTTATTCCATGGCTGATGGCATGGAAACCACTATAAGAGAAATGATAGGAGAATAAGAGAATGGAAAAGAAAGTACCGATAGCAGCGCAATATATCAAAGATTTTGAGCAGTTGGGCTTTGGGATGTTTGTCCATTTCGGGATGTATTCCCAGTTGAATAAAGGGGAATGGGCTTATCATATTCTAAAGTTAGAAAAAGAGCCTTATCTTAAATTGCAGGAGACCTTCGATGTGAAGGCCGATGGCATTAAAGAAATTGTTGCCACCGGTAAAGCGGCAGGCTGCAAATATATTACCCTTACCACCCGCCATCATGAAGGGTTCTCCCTTTATGATACCTGCGGATTGAATGAATATGATGCCCTTCATTCTCCCACCGGCAGAGATTTAATCAAGGAGTTTGTGGAGGAATGCAGAAAGGCAGAGATTGTCCCCTTCTTCTACCATACCACTCTGGATTGGATCGATCCTCGCTTTGAAGGGGATTTTGATGCCTATTTGAAATATCTTTATGATAGCGTGGAGATCCTTTGCACCCGCTACGGCAAGATCGGCGGTCTTTGGTTCGATGGAAATTGGTCCAAGCCCGACGCTGATTGGAAGGAAGGGGAGCTTTATGCCATGATTCGCCGCCATCAGCCGGAGGCCATGATCATCAATAATACCGGCCTTGAGCATCGGGGCGAGGTGGGCGTTAAGGAAATCGATGCGGTTACCTATGAGCGGGGAATGCCCCATGCCATGGACCGCACCGGCATGGATAAATATCTTTCCGGCGAGATGTGTGAGACCCTTTGCGATCATTGGGGCATCGCTGATGACTTTAATTTCAAGCCCATCAAGCAGCTGATCGAAGAGCTTTGCGAATGCCGCAAGGTGGGGGCGAATTTTCTCTTGAATATCGGCCCTGCAGGGGATGGCTCGGTGCCGAAAATGCAGGCGGCCATCATGGAGACTCTCGGAGAATGGATGAAAATCTACGGAAAGGCCATTTATAACGGCCGCCCCTATCTCTCCTATGAAGATCAGCGGGAATTTGCGTTGGTGGATGTCTTTGACCCGAAAACGGTCTATCTCTTCAAATTCAATCTCGGCAAAAAGAGCGGAAGCAAGCATGTATCCTTGGGGATGGATTCCGAGACCGCTACCTTCTTCAAGGGCTTTGAAGGAGAGGTAGAATCCATTCAATGGATGGATAACGGCGAGGATCAGCCTTTCGCACAAGAGGGAGATACTTTATCGGTTGATTTTATCGGCTATCCTTATGGGCAGAGCCATTGCGTGCGCGTAGCAGAGGTGAAATTAAAGTGAAATATCAAATTAATACCAAGCATCTTTTAGATTGCTTTGAGAGAATCATCAATGTACCAAGTCCGGTGGGCTATTATAAAGAGCTCAACCCCGTGCTTGCTGAAATGGCAGAGGAATTGGGCCATAAGATGACCTTCGATCATAAGGGGACAGCCTATATCACCATTGACGGGGCAGACAACAGCAAGACCGTGCAGATTGCGGCCCACGCCGATACGCTGGGCTTGGTGGTGCGTACGGTCGCTTCCGACGGCATGCTCCTGATCCGCCGCCTTGGCGGAGGAGGGCTTACCAGCTTGGAGGGGGAGAATGTAATTGTCCATACCCGCAAGGGCAAGAAATATACAGGGCTTGTGATTTGTAAATCTCATTCCACCCATGTCTTTGACGATGCTTCCACCTTGGAGCGGAATGAAAATACTCTCCGAATCCTTTTGGATGAAGATGTTCATACAGAGGCGGATGTGCGGGCGCTTGGCATCTTAAACGGTGATTTTATCTCGATAGAGCCTCGATTCCGCCAAACGGAGAAGGGATATATAAAATCCCGTTATATCGACGATAAGGGCGCCATCGCCTGCTGCTTTGAGGCTCTTCGCTATCTCAAAGAGCAGAATCTTCGCCCGCAAAACCGCACCATCTTCTCCTTCCCTTATTATGAAGAGGTAAGCTTCGGCGGCACCTATATCCCCGAAGGAGTATCGGAGCTTATAGCGGTGGATATCGGCTTGATCGGGCCGGAGCTTGAGGGAAATGAGCGCTCTGTCAGCATCTGTGCCAAAGATGCAAGCGCTCCATATGATCAGGAGTTGACAGATCGGCTGATTGCCTTGGCGGAAGAGGCGGAATGTGATTTCGCAGTAGATGTATTTTATCGCTACGGCACCGATGCAAGAGCCGCTGTTCGGGCAGGCCATAATCTGAAAGCGGCCGCTTTCGGAATGGCGGTCTATTGCAGCCATGGGCTGGAGAGGACTCATATAAAAGGGCTTGAAAATACCACCAATCTTCTGATTTCTTATCTATTAAGTGAAAAATAATGAAAAAACTCGGCTTTCTTTCCGAAAAGCCGAGTTTTTTGTCTAAAAACAGTTGCATTATAATTATTTATTTGTTATGCTTGAGATGATACCATAAAATGGGGGAGTATCCCCCTTATTTATAAAAGATCATGTGAATGCGTTCAGATAATGGGAAGAAAAGGGGTTTTTTGGTGAAAAAGAAGCTTTTTGCATTATTTTTAATATTGGTTGCCATGGTGAATTTTGCCGTATTTTCGGTTACAGCCGCGAAGTCTCCGGCGCCTGCATATATGGGGGCTGGTGGTTATACGGTTGCTCTGAATGCTGATGGGGCTACAAATGAGGTTCCTGCAGAATTCGGCACTTCTGCAGCAGACGGCATGGTTTGGACCGATAAAAGCGTTGAAGTAAATGAGGAGAATTTTGAGGTAACCCTTTCCGCTCTTTCTCAGGAATATATCTCCACCAACGCATCGGAAAATATAAGCTCAACCCCTGCAGATGTAACCATGATTCTGGATTTTTCCGGCTCCATGCAGAATAATAAATTGAACTTGGATGGGGATGCCAATGCGACCCGTACCAAAGCGATGATCAAATCGGTCAATGAGGCCATGGAGATTATCATGAATGCCAACAGCCAGAATCGGGTGGTGGCCTATGCCTTCCATCGCGATAATTCCTATAACTCGGTCTATAAATGCCTATTTACTTTGGGGCATTATACCAATCCGAGCTGGACAAGTGAGAAGGTATGGAATTCCGCCTCCACCAATTCCGCTACAGGCAAATATCTCAACTACAGTGTCTCTAATAGCGGCGGCGTGGCTACGACTGCTTCCGGCTTGAAAAAGGACGGAGCTTCTTATCACTCTGTCTCGGAAACCACCACCGGCGGCACCTGTACCCAGCAGGGAATGGCAGCGGGAATCTCTTCTCTGGTCAGCAGTATCTCTCGAGAAGAGCATACAATGGATCGCCTGCCCTTCGTCTTTTTGTTTACAGACGGTGCACCGGGTGCGGCCAGCAAAAATTGGTATAGCGCTACGCCTACCGATAATAATCGAACGGATCATTCCAATACCGGTGATTCGGAGGTTACTGCGCTTTCGATCCTTTCCGCTTCCATTCTGAAGGACCAGCTGGATGCGGCGTATGATACTTATAATGGCTATGATACCGATGTGGAATGGTTCAACATCGGCCTTGCAGTAGGGGATAGCGAGCAAGGAAAAGCATTTATGAATCCCAAGACGGTTTTGGATGGAACCAATGCTTCGGCGCAATCGATAAAAAGATATATCAATACCTATACCTCCGGTAACTATGCTGCTTATGCAAGCTATGGGAACGATTATGTCTATGCCGAAAAGTATGTAATCTTTGCAGAGACCGGTGCAGAGCTGAATGGTGCGTTTTTGGCTTTCGCAGAGCTGGTAGAAGAGAGTTCTCAGGAAATCAAGACCCCGATCATCAGCCAAGAAGGGGAGGGCGCCACCGATCAATTGATCTTTACCGATACCATCGGAAGCTCAATGACCGCAGGAGTGCCCACTCTTTGGGTGGATGATAAAACCTCGGTGGCAGGAGTTGCAACGGTGGACGGAGGCAAGACCGTCTATCAATTCTCCCCCTATAAAACCAAAGCAACGCTCTCAAGCGATTCCGAGAATCGGCAGGTACTGACATGGGAAATTCCCGCAAGCGAGGTTTCCATCTATACCTTTGCCGATCGAAAGAATCTCGGAAACGGGCAATATACGGCTGTAGATCCCATTCGCCTTTGCTATTCGGTGGAGATGAAAGACGCGGCAAGCTATGATGGGGCGACCCTTTATTCCAATGCGATGGATGGGCAGAAAAATCCGTTGGCTTATGCAAAATTTGCCGTTTCAGAGGATAATAGTTATTACTATGATGTGGTCAATGATAATTCCGGTAATTTTCAAAGTTCTTCTTTGAAGAATACAGTCTTCAGCGCGGCGCAGAAGGGAGAAAATTCTACCGACACCGCCGCCTATTCCACCTCTTTTGGTGTGGTAGAGCAAAGCAATCGCTCGGTTGTTACCGCCTATCTTGGGAATAACGGGCGGCTGAAAAGCGTAGCTCATGTTTCAAAGCAGGGCTCGGCTGAAAAGATCCGCGCCGGAGAGACCATGGAATTTACAATTCGGGTTGCGAACCTGAGCAATGCGTACTTGAATCATCTGGTGGTAAAGGATCAGCTTCCCGATGGGCTTACTTATGTGGCAGGGAGTGCGGTCGGCGGAAGTGTTGCGGAAAGCGGAAAGGTGCTGGCGTTTACCCTCCCCCAAATTGCGGCGCAGGGAGAGGCTACTATCACCTATCAAGTAGCAGTTACCGATCAGGCGGTTGATGGGACTGTTTATAAAAATAAAGCGTATCTGGAAGCAATCGACAATGTAACGGTGATAGATCCGGATCAAGCAGAAGCCGAGGTAACGGTGGAAAACCAATATACGGTTACCTATCGTTGGAGCGGCGATCTTCCGCAAGGAATTGCTCTGCCTCAAAATCATGAGACTTATCGGACCGGCGATCCTTATTCGGTAGATGGCTTCTATCATGATGCAACGCGTATTGAGAAAAAGGATGCCTATGGAAATCTGACCGATTATTGGCTCTTCTCCGGCTGGGCGGATCCTTATAATGGGGTGATGGGCAAGGAGGATGTCCTGATCGAAGGAATCTGGACCCATTATACCGTGCAGGTTACGCCCCATCGGGTTTATTATCGGTGGCAGGGAGAGGCCCCCGAAGGGGTAACGCCTCCTTCTGATGCCGATTCCTACTATCCCAATCAGCCCTATGAGGTAGATACGACCTATGTGAGCGGGGCGGAAATTCCTACTTATGATGACTACCTTAACCAAAACGGAACTTGGATCTTTTCCGGCTGGGCGGATCCCAATCATGGTGTGATGGGGGATGCGGATGTGGAAATCCTCGGAAAATGGAATTTTGTTCCTATGGACGTTCCTTCTTATCAAGTAACTTATTCTTGGAGCGGTGCGGTGCCGCCCAATCATATCCCGCCGGTAGATGGTAGTACCTATGTGAGCGGGCAAAGCTATTCGGTTGATTCCGTTTATGATGCAGGAATGTCGTTGCCCGAAAAAGATGTTTACGGAAATGTTATCGGTGTCTATAGTTTCAGCGGTTGGCAAGATCCCAATCATGGAACCATGGGCAATGCAGATGTGCTGATTGAGGGAGTATGGACCTATACCCCGAGAGAGGTGCCTGCCTATCAGGTAACCTATAAGTGGACAGGGGAGATTCCCGCAGGGGTAACGCTGCCCACCGATGGCAATACCTATGTCCCCAATCAGCCTTATGAGGTGGACGAAGAATTTAAGAACACCACCACCCTTGATACCAAGGATGCATACGGCAATGTAACGGGCACCTATTCCTTCAGCGGTTGGGCAGATCCCAATAGCGGCGTGATGGG
>JAZMZQ010000205.1:0-1996 GCA_045586045.1 Eubacteriales bacterium | reverse complement strand
GCCAAGGAGTTGAATTACTAAGTTGTCTTCCTAAGACCGCTTGGCCTCCGACTTAAGAAGCTTATTGCAGACGGAGCCATCGGGAAAATCAAATCGATTCAGGCCACCAATATCACTCTTTCGCCGGTGTGGGCGTTTCCTTGGCAAGGCGATCCGAAGGCGAGCTTTGGCAAAGTGGAGCACCTCAAACCGGGCGATTGCCGGTGCAAGGGTGGCGCATTGTGCGATCATCCGCACATATTCGATTTGATTCGCCATCTTACCGGAAGTTCTTTTGATTACATCTACGCCGAGGTTGCGCCCAATCTTCGCGATGGCCTCAAGGTCGAGGATATGCTTATGGCTGTCGGCAAGATGAAGGATGGAACGGCCTTCCTTTTCGATCCTTCCTGGAGCCGGCTTGAAGAGAAGATCAAGGTGCCGGGCCCGGGTTGGGAGCGTTTCCCGAAGCGCATGGAGGTCAATGTTACGATCGTCGGAGAGAAGGGAATGCTGACTTGCGATTGTTTTGGACCCAACGTCTATCATAATGGCGCTCCGAACGACCGCTATACGGTACAATACACCTATTTCGACGAGTGGATCGGCTTGATCGACGAATTTGTCGACTGTATTCGCAAAAAGAAGACGCCCCTCATCAACCTCAAATGGCATAAGGAGACTATTCAGGCTATGCTCGGCTGTTACGAATCGATACAGAGCGGCAAGATCGCAAAGATTTGAAGCAGTGTCAATTGCGTGAAGTGTAACAGATTTGAGCCGGGGAGCAGTTTTTTCTGCATCCCGGCTTTTTTTGTGTTCAGGTGGAGGCATCCTTATCCTTGGATGTTGCTTTGATGTTGATTGCGTTACACGCTGTATGGACTGCAAGGATTGATATATTTTCGCCCCCACGCGGAAGACATGACATTATCCGCACCGTAATCTCATTTTGAACTCGCAGCAGCGCATCCTCTCCGCAACATCGCACTCTATTAACATGCGCCCCATTGCCATGCATGGTAGTTCCGCTAGTATCCGCACCGTAATCTCATTTTCTATAATGCGCGTCGCCGTAACGGCTACTTCAAAAAGGAATGGCGGCTATTCTTACGAACATTTGCAACACGGAAGTGTCATACAGTTGCGTAATTGACGGCTCTGCAATCGAATCTTCTGCTTTACGCAAGCATCCAATTTAGAAAATAGTGAATCCGACACCTATTTGTTCAATAGAAGGACTCGCATTTATGAAATATAAAAGCTTATTACAACGCCTGGGCTGTGTTTTGCATAGTAATATTTACACCCAGGCATTTTGTTTGGCTTCTTGAAAGTGGCTTTGCCAGAAATTCTTAAATATTCCCAATCGCTAACCGACGACCTTGCGCCACCATCTCTCTTTTGTTCGCTCGGTTATCTTCTCGGCGTATCGTTTCCGCCACGCATCGAGCATATTTGCATCTTCGATCCTTTCGGGATCGACCAAGTCGTCTATGCGTTTGACCAGGGCTGTCGGATTTACCGCAACGCCCTTTGTCACTTCCTGCCAAATCGCCATCGCCTTTACCAGCGCAAGCTCCGGCACGTTCTTTGCATCGGCCGCAGCAAATATCGCCGCAGCCGGCGTCGGATCGCGCAGCTCGGCAATCTACCGCAGCTTCTTGGCGGCGGCTTTGTAGCGCATAACGGTTGTGTAGCGCAGATAAAGCGCAGGAATGTTTTCCTGCAGCCAGCCTTTGATGCCGGAATTGCGCCCGACGATTTCGCCTTTTTCGTTGCGGCGAAGCGAGTTGTCAAGATAGCACTCCAGATCTTCAATTAGGCTACCGAAGCGAATAACCGCCTCATGAGAGGTTTTTACCGCAAGAAAGGCGTCAAGAATCTGCTCTTTGGTGGGGCAGGGATTGGAGGTGGTGCGTTGGGTAATCTTGCGGCGGCTGGCGGCCAAGAGGCGCCGGCGCTCGTTTTCTCGCGTGTAGTACACGGGGCGGCGAAGGTAGGCGCGGTAGCGGTT
>JAZMZQ010000204.1:0-10224 GCA_045586045.1 Eubacteriales bacterium | reverse complement strand
AGGGGTGGCGGCACATTCGGTGGTGCTTTTGATGATGCTGTCCAGCTGCTTTTTCAGCTTTTCCTTCTCGGTGGAAAGCTCCATGGCGTTATGATACCAGCGGGCAAACATGATGCCGATGACTTCGCTTCCGTCGGGCGCGCGCCAGATGATTTCGGTGGGCTTGGCTTTGGCTTTCTTATCGACCATATTGTCGGCTAAAATCGTGCCGATTCCTCGGCCAAAGACCGCATTATCGATCCCAAAGCCCTGCAGAATTTGAGGTGCTTGGGAAATATTACCGAAGGCATCGGGGAAATAGCCGGTCATGACAGGATCTGCTCCCAGCTCTTTGCAAAGGCGAATTCCATAGAGCATATTGCGGACATTGGCCTCTCCGGAGGTGAGATATTCATCTTGCAGGACATACCAAGGCCCGACTTGAATCCGATCCTCCCGAATCAGCTTCATCAATCGCTCCCGCATGGAGGGGCGGACCTCTAAATAGTCCTCAATGACGACATACTGGCCGTCCATATGATAATAATTATATTCGGGATGGTTCTCCATTGTCTCGATCAGAGCATCAAAAAGCTCTACTAAGCGCATACGGTGCTGCTCAAAGCTCATATACCATTCTCTATCCCAATGGGAGTGGGGGATAATATGAAGGGTTTTCTTTTCCATTATTATTCTCCTTTATTGATGTAAAAACTGAATCAGCTGCTCGATGGGGGCATCGGTATGCAAAAATTCATGCTTACCGGCAAAGGTCTCATATCGAATCCAATCCGTTCCCGCAGATTTGCAAAGTTCCTTGATTCGTGCAAAAGATTGTTCGCTTACCTTGGCATCGAAAAGTTCATCCTGATCGCCCATGGCAAGATAGAGGGGGCGGGGGTAGCAAAGGCAGGCGATTTCCGCATCGTCGAATTTTTCGGCGGAATTTTGCCAGGTCCAATCGCTCCAAGGCTGGGCATCCCGACCATTAAACCAAGAGCAGGAGATGGCAGCGCGGATGCGAAGATCTGCAGCGGTGGCGCAAAGGGTATAGAAGCCGCCGTAAGAGAGGCCCACCATACCAAAATTCTTTACATACGCTTGCTGCTCAAAATAATCAAGGATTCGCATAATTCCAAAAACCTCAATGGCGGTGATGGAACTGCCGACGCGCTTGAGGCGGGCGTCGATGGCTTTACGATCGTAGGGTGCGCCGTAATCTTCGGCCCAGAGGAGCAGCTGAGGTGCAAAGATATGAACACCATGCTTGAGCACCCGCTCCAGCATATGGTTATAATTATAAGTACTGCCGTGGATGCCGCTGATCAGCTCGGGGGTGCCGGCACCGCCGTGCTGAAGGAGGACCAAGGGCTTCTTTTCGCTGCTTGAGGATTTGAAAAAGAGGCCCGTAAGGGTGAGTCCGTCCAAAATCTCAAAGGACATGCGGTAAAGGCTGCAGCCCTCTTCCTCGGAAAGCTTCTCAGCGCTCACCTTCGGTAAGCCTTTAGGCGTATATCCTACCAAGGGCCAGCCCAGCATCTCCTTGAAAGAAGCACGGTAGCGCTCTTGATCGGAAAAGAGTTCGGCTGCATATTCCGCCCGCTTTACAGCGGCCTCTTTCTGCCGATCGGCGATCAGCTTTTCAATGCCGTCGAGATAGGCTTGCTTATATTTTTCGGAAAATCTTCGCTCTTCTTGATGGTTCATTTTATGGCCTCTCATCTGTTTTTTCTTTATTATATAGTCTTATCATGCTGCTGTCAACGAAAGAGACCGACGAAAAAACATAAAAATCCGCTCTTTTCTTTCGATTCGGTTTCAGAACTATAAAAAACACCCCCGATCGGAGGTGTTTTTTATTGCTTTTCTTATTTTTTGGGCCGCTTGATTTTATTCAACTTGGCGTTGAGCTTGAGCAGGTCCTCTTTGGTGAATTTCATATCCATCATACCGCCCATCAGCGTAAAGAGGCGCAGGACCGTAAAGCCGCCCATCATGCTCATCATTTCGGGCCCGATTTCAAAGCCCATGGCTTCCATCTTACCATCCTTGCCACCCTTGCCTTTGCCGCCCATCATCTTGGCAGCAAGGCCCATGAAGATCATCTTGCCCTGAACGGTGGAGATGACATCGCTCATCTTATCATTCAAGGAGAGATAGCCTTCGGGTGCATCAATATCAAACCAATTCAAAATAGCGCCTTTTTCCTTCAGGCGATATTCCTCATTGAAGGACTCTACCTTGCGGATCAAGCTCTCGTCCTGATATTCACCGGCTACAGCCACCAGCTTGGTCTCGCCGCTATTGGGGACGTCGAAATAGAAGAAATGATCTTCAGCTGCCTTTTTGCCTAAAGAAACACCATTGGCAAAAAGCTCAACCTCCGGCAGATTGGAGTAGACGGTTACCTTGGTGGTCTCCTCCACACGGTCGATATACCGCTTGCCGCAGAGATGGACAAAAGGATCATCCGAGAGCCATGCTTTATAAGCATAGAAGGAATCCTTTTTATACTTTCGATCCATGGTGATCAGGCCCTTATGATTCTGACCGTTTTCACCGCCCTCATTACGGGCATCGGCACCAAAATCAAACATATTCCATACATGGGTTGCCCACATATACTTGCGGGAGAAGAACTGCTTGATCAGCTCTTCATGATAATAGGCCTGATATTCCTCGGTATAATCGCCCTGCATCGGATTGGAGGTATGCCAATTCAGCGCTTCGCATCCATATTCGGAGCAGCCGATGGGGATGTGGGGATATTTTTTATGGAATTCATCAAACCAAGGGCCATTCATATCGGTCTCGCCGCCGTACCAACCGAAATAGTGGTTATAGGAGACCACATCGGGGATCTGCAGATAAGGATCATCCATCTTACACATGGAAACAGCGGCAATGGTAGTCTTTCTGGTGGGATCCATCTCATGGCAAAGATCATTGAGGATATGATGGTTTTCCAAAAGATCCTCATCGGAGCCGCCGATGCCGATCTCATTGGAAAGCCCCCAGACCACAATGCAGGGATGGTTATAATTCTGGGTGATCAGCTCTTTCATCTGGGAGATGGTATTCTCTCTTCCGGTGGGCATATGCTTGGAAATATAGGGGATTTCCGCCCAGATAACAAGGCCGTATTCATCGCAAAGATCATAGAAATATGGATCGTGCTGATAATGGGCCAAGCGGATGGTGGTAGCGCCCATTTCATAGATCAGCTCGATATCTTCTTTATGATGCTCGGGGAGCAGCGCATTGCCGATGCCCCAGCGATCCTGATGGCGGGAAACGCCGCGCAGGGGATATTCCTCCCCGTTGAGGATAAAGCCGTTTTCAGGATCGATCTCAAAGGTGCGGCAGCCGAAGCGGGTGCAGACGTTATCAATCACCTTGCCCTCCTCCATCAGCTCGGCTTCGCAGCAATAGAGATAGGGATCGCGGCGGCCGTGCCAAAGATGAACATCGGGGATCACCAGCTCTGCCTCTGTATCGGCAGTTTCGGTCTCGGCGATGATATTCTCTTCGGCATCATAGATGGTATAGCGCACGGTCTGCCCCATCTTGCTGTTGGTCAGATATGTCTCAACCTTTACTTTGGCATCAGCGCCCTCGATGGCGGGGGTTACCTTAATGCCGGGGGTGCCGAAATAATCCAGATCAAAATGAGATTCACCGACACAGATGAGATTGACATCACGATAAAGACCGCCGTAGAAGGTGAAATCCGCCATTTGGGGATAAACCGTCTCGTTGGCAGCATTGTTCACGCAAATGGCCAAAAGGCTCATGGGGGAGAGGCTTTCGGTCAGATCCACGCGCCAGGTGGAATAGCCGCCGTCGTGATGCGCCAGCTTCTTGCCATCCAGATAGACATCGGCCGAGGAATTGGCACCGCGGATTTCCAGATAATAGCGATCTGCTTCGGGCAGATCCGCTTTATTGATCGAGCGCAGATAGACGCAGCTTCCGCGGAAATAATCGTTATCGCCGTCCTGCCCATCGATTGCATTCCAAGAATGGGGCAGATTCACCCAATTCCAATTTGCAGGGATGGCAGCGGGGATCTCGGTCTGATCCTTGCCAAAGGCCCATTTTCTGTTGAGATTGATAATTGTTCTCATGGTTTTCCTCCGAATTGTTTTTTTCTATTATACAAAATGTTTTCAAAAAAGTCTGTAAAGAAACTTTTAATTTTCAAAAAGGATGCCCAAGAGGGCATCCTTTTGAAGCAAACAAAATTATTCCCTGCCCAATTCCTGATTCATTTTGGCCAGAGTCTTCTTATCAAGGTTGTAGACAACGCCGAGGCCGATGAATTGCAGAAGAGCGGAGAAGAGGTAGGTGCCTGCTACCAGATAACGCATCCGGACAGCAACCTCCCATACCTGATTGCCTTCATTCTCGCCCACATAGCCCAAAGCAACCATGATAACCAATACCAATGCGGGGCCAACGCCCTGCGCCAGCTTTCTGAAGAAGGAATGGAGAGAATAGACAGTGCCTTCCTCGCGCTTACCGGTCTTCCATTCATTATAGTCGATGGCATCGCCCATCATGGCCCAAGAGACGGTGGAATAGATGCCAAGGCCCAAAGAGAAGACCAACTGGCAGAGGATATAGATGATCAAATCCAAGCCGGTATTTTTGGGGAAGGTAATAAAGAGGGCAAGGCCTGCAACGATGGAGCAGATGGAGCCGAAGGTGGCCAGCTCTTTTTTGCCGAATTTGGCAACCATGTTGCGCGCCAGCGGAGTGAATACGACAATGGGAATCATGGCAAAAAGCTGCACAATGCCGGAGATCTGCACATTCTTAAAATAAGATTGGAAGATGACCGTTACTGCGGTGGCAGCGCCCTGCATCCCGATAAACATTCCCATCGCAGCGATGGTTGCGCCGATGGCGGCGCGATTCTTCATAAAGTTGCCGATGGCTTCAAAAACATTGAATTTAGGCTGCTCTTCATTGAGCGTAACATTTTGCTCTACGCGGATATCGGTATTGCGGATCATGAATTGGAAGCAGATAAAGCCCAGCACACCCATGATCAGAGCGGCGATGAAGACACGCTCACCGATCAGATTATTATCTCCATCGTAAATGATGAAAGGCAGAATCACCATGGGAAGCATATTGCCGAAGATGGAGCCTACAGACCGCCAAGCAGAAAGAGAAGCTCTGTCCTTAACATCGTTGGAGATCAAAGAGAGCAAAGAGCCATAGGGCACATTTGCTACTGTATAGAATGCATCCCATACGACATAGCCGGCGATAAAGATGATCATCTTCGCCCAAACGGGAGCGGCAGGGAAGGGAAGGAAGCAGCATGCGCCGCCTACAATCAGGCCGATGGAGCCTGCCCAAATATAAGTAAGGAACTTATTCCGCTTATAGGTGCGATGATCGGCATCGATGATGGAGCCGATCAAAGGATCATTGATGGCATCCCATACCTGCACAACGATCAGAAGAAGCGCATACCAAAGATCCATTCCCATGAACTGGGTCCAGAAGATCGACATGGTGCTCTTGAGCGCAAAGCTCATGTTGCAGCCAAGGTCGCCTGCGGCATAGGCCAAGCAATCCCGCATGCCGAATTTGCGATGGCCGTTTTCATCTAATACTACTTGCTTACTCATTTTAACATTTACCCTCCTGTTAAAAAATATTGCGAGTAAATCCTACGTTTAATTATAAAGGGTTTTGAACAATAGGGTGAGTAAAATTTTTAGTTAAATTTGTAAAATATTTGGGTTCATAAGAAACAAATGATTGAAAATAAGGAAAAAATAGGCTATAATTTTTATATCTGAGGAAATATTTAGGTTTTTTTACACAATTTTGACAAAAGGAGGCTCCGCCCATGAACTATGACGGTGAGCTGCGTCTTTTAATCGATACTTTTCAAAAATGCAGAGTAGCAGTTTCTTTTTTGGGAGGAAGCAATTTTGAAGAAGCAAATCTCGATGATGGATTTCATCTTCTTTTCGGAGAAAAATTGCCTTTTCTGCAAGAGGATTTTTTGGAGACGCTGGATGCGAAAAAAATTTATCGGCTTTCGGGGGATCTGCGCCTTTGCTTTATGTTTCTGCGGCTGCCTCGGAGCGAGCGGATTATGGTAATCGGGCCGTATCTTTCGGAACCCATCGATCAGCGGACGGTCTTTGAAATTGCGGAAAAATATCATCTTCCGCCTCATCAGAATCCCTTGCTGATGAATTACTATAGCAAGCTTCCTTTTTTGCCGGCAGAGAGCCATCTCTTTACCCTGCTGGATTGCTTTGCCGAGCGCATTTTCGGCCCTGATTATGCGGTTGAAGAGCTTAATGAACGTCTGCTGCGTTCGGCAGAATTCACGCCTGTTGATAAAAAGCCGAGAGGGGATGAGATTCTTTTGGCGATGAAGCAGATGGAGGAGCGGTACGCCGCTGAAAATGAGCTGATCAATGCCGTTGCTCGGGGGCAGCTTCATAAGGCAACCTTGCTGATGAACAGCTTTCCTGCTTTGTCCTTTGAAAAACGGCTGGATGATCCTTTGCGCAATTTGAAAAACTATAGCATTATTATGAACACCCTGCTTCGTAAAGCGGCAGAGCAGGGGGGCGTCCATCCCATTCATTTGGATGAGATGTCCTCGACCTTTGCCCGCAGAATTGAACAGCTGAAAAATGAAGGGGCGGTGCAGGAACTGATGGGCGAGATGTTTCGCTCCTATTGCCTGCTGGTGCGCAAGCGTTCCTTAAAAGAATATTCTGCTCCTGTGCAAAAGGCAATGCTGATGATCGATGCAGATCTTTCGGCCGAGCTTTCCCTTCGCTCCCTTGCGTCGGCGCAAAATATCAATGCAGCGTATCTATCCGATCTCTTCAAGAGAGAAACAGGGCAGACCATTACGGCCTATATCAATGGAGAGCGGATGCGCCATGCCGCTTATCTGCTGGAAACCACCAAGCTTCAGATTCAGACCATCGCTGCCCATTGCGGCATTTTAGACGTTCAATATTTCTCCAAGCTCTTCAAAAAGCATTATAAAAAAAGCCCCAGAGAATGGCGTGATCAGTGAATTTACGAAAGTTTTTCGTAAACGGTGATTTCTATTGATTTTTAATTTTCAAAATGGTACTCTATAGAAAAAGGAGGGGTTTCGATGTCTCTTATTAAAATTGATACCAAAAGAATCGTCAAAAAGATCAAGCCGATGCATGGTGGCGGCCAGCCTCCCCTGGGCGGAAAGGGTCTGATTGAGCATTTTCATTATATGACCGAAGCAGGGATCCCCTATTCCCGCCTTCATGATGTGGGCGGTGCTTTCGGCGGGGGGCGCTTTGTGGATATCCCCAATATTTTTCGCAATTTCGATGCAGATGAGAATGACCCTGCAAGCTATGATTTTACCTTTACCGATCATCTCATCAAGGCGCTGATCGATGCAGGGGTAGAGCCCTATTATCGCTTAGGGATTACCATTGAGAATCAGGCGGATATCAAGCCCTATTATACCTATCCCCCCAAGGATTATCAGAAATGGGCAAGAATCTGCGAGCATATCATTATGCATTATACCGAAGGCTGGGCCGATGGATTTCATTATAAGATCACCTATTGGGAGATCTGGAATGAGCCGGAGGTGCAGCGGAAGATGATGTGGTGCGGCACCAATGAAGAGTATTATGAGCTTTATGATGTGGCGGCCAAGCACCTGAAGGCCCGCTTCCCACATCTGAAGATCGGCGGCTATGCCAGCTGCGGCTTTTATGCCATTGCCCCGAAGGTGGATATCCTGCCGGAGACCAACCTGCCCGGCACGGTCCCGCCCACTGAGCATGAAGAAAATCTGATGCGGTTTTTCTACGGCTTCTTTGATTATATTAAAAAGCACAATAGCCCCATCGATTTCTTCTCCTGGCATACCTATACCAATGTGCGCCGTGCGAAGGTGATGGATGCGTGGCTCCACCGGACCCTTGCAGAGCTTGGCTATGAGGGCCTCGAGACCCATCTGAATGAATGGAATCCCTTTGCTAAAGAGTTTGGCACTGCGCATCACAGCGCTGAGGTTGCGGCTATGATTTTGGCTATGCAGCAAGGGTATGCGGATGTGCTTTGCATCTATGATATGCGCACCAACAATGCTCCTTATTGCCCTCTTTTTGATATTAAGACCCATAAGCCTATCCACGGCTATTATGTTTTGGCAGCCTTCAATGCTCTCTACAAACTGGGTTCTCAAGTAGAACTCACCTGCGATACCGAAGAGCTTTACGCAGTGGCCGCAACCAACGGTAAAAAGCACGCTTTGATGATCGCCAATGCAACAGGCGCAAAGCAGGAACTTTTGATCGAGGGCGTAGATCTCTCGGAGGCAAGATATCATATCATTGATCAGGAGCGGCTTTTATCTTGGTCGCCTGCAATTCATACTTTGCAAGAAAACGATGTTATACTGATTGAATGGGAAGATTAAAAATGGCAACCTTAAAGATTGATTTTGCCAACGAACTTGGTCCAATCAAGCGAATGCACGAGGTAGGGCAGCCGCCCTTTACCGGTGGATTCGGCACTTTGGATTTTTCGCCGGTGCAGTATCTTAAGGACGCGAATAAAAATTGAAAGCGGAAAGATAAAACCAACGATTTATCGCGTATTGCCTATTACCGAGGCGGAAGAAGCGCATGATATTTTAACCCGCGGAGAAAACGTGGGTAAGGTTGTGCTGAAAGTACGATAACTGAAGAAAAGCGGTGTGTGAATGATTTCACACACCGCTTTTCTTTTTTCGGGTTTATGGAGAGGAATTATGAGCAGATTGCGCCACCGCTTGCAAAGATGGTCTGGCCGGATACCCAGCTGGAATCATCGGTGCAAAGGAAGGTGGTAAGAGTAGCAATTTCATCGGGCTGACCGATTCTTTGCATCGGAGTAGCCTTAACGGTTGCTGCCAATCTCTCTTCACCGATTGCACGCATCATCTCGGTATCGATATAAGCGGGAGCAATGCAGTTCATGCGAATATTCTTGCGGCCAAGCTCCTTAGCCATGGTGCGGGTGAAGCCCACCAGAGCCGCCTTGGTAGCAGCATAGTTTGCCTGACCGGGATTACCCATCATAGAGGTGGAAGACATATTTACAATAGCACCACTCTCTTGCTCGCGCATAACGGGAACAACATATTTGCAAAGGTTATAAACACCGTTGAGGTTGATGTTGATAACAGAGAACCAATCATCATCGCTCATCTTATGGAAGATCTTATCGCGGGTGATACCGGCGTTATTAACGAGAACGTCGATTCTGCCCCATTTTGTCATTACTTGGTCAACAGCTTCTTTTACCATCTCGGTATCAGCAACGTTGCACTTAACAGCGATTACGCGCTCGCCGGAAGGATCCAACTCTTTAGCGGTAGCTTCAGCCAAAGCAAGATCCCATTCCAAAATAGCAACGCCTGCGGCCTGCTCCTTCAAGAAACGCTCTACGATTGCTTTGCCGATGCCCTTGCCGGCGCCGGTTACAATACAATATTTTCCTTCTAAGTTTCTCATTGCTTCAATCTCCTTTATTTACGTAAGTTTTCAATCAATACGGTAACGCCCTGACCACCGCCGCAGCAGGAGGAGAAGAGGCCGTATCTGCCGCCGCGACGCTCCAGCTCCTTCATGCAGAAGAGGGCAATACGAGCACCGGAAGCAGCGTTGGGATGACCGAAAGCAATAGCACCGCCGTTGGGGTTCCATTTCTCCATATCAATCTTCTTACCGCTCTTAATTTCCATCTCTTTGATAACAGCCAAGTTCTGAGCAGCAAAAGCCTCGTTGCACTCGAATACATCGATATCGTCTACAGTAAGGCCTGCGCGCTCAATAGCCAAAAGATTGGAATAAGCAGGGCCGATACCCATCAAGCGGGGCTCAACACCAACATCGGCGCCGGTTACCCAGCGAGCGAAGGGCTCATAACCCAGCTCTTTAGCCTTCTCGGCAGTCATCATCATAACGAAAGCAGCGCCATCGTTGAGGCCGGAAGCGTTACCTGCGGTGGTAACGGAATTCTCAGTGCCACGAACTGCGCGGAGCTTGGAAAGACCCTCCATAGTGGTGGTGGGGCGCAGATGCTCATCCTTATCGAAGATCACTTCAGGAGCCTTTTTGGTGGCGGCGATGGTGATGGGCACCAGCTCATCATCAAAATAGCCCTTCTCTACTGCAGCGGCAGCACGCTGCTGGCGGCGGCAAGCAAACT
>JAZMZQ010000203.1:0-2944 GCA_045586045.1 Eubacteriales bacterium | reverse complement strand
CAGAGGATGCCTTTGGCCGCCTGATCGCCCCCTCCTTGGAGCGGGAGGTTCGCTCCGCTCTCACCGAGCAGGCAAGCGAGCAGGCTATCGGCGTCTTTTCTGTCAATCTGCGGCACCTTCTGATGCAGCCGCAGGTAAAAGGAATGGTTACTTTAGGGCTGGATCCCGCCTACCGTACCGGCTGTAAGATTGCAGTAGTAGATGAGACGGGGAAGGTGCTGGATACCACCGTCGTTTATCCCACCCCGCCCCAAAATAAGATTGAAGAGGCCAAGAAAAAACTAACCGCCCTCATCAAAAAGCATCATGTAACCCTGATCAGCATCGGCAACGGCACCGCCTCCCGAGAATCGGAGGCTTTCGTGGCAGAGCTGATTCGGGAGCTGCCCCACCCTTGCCATTATGTCATCGTAAGCGAAGCGGGGGCATCGGTCTATTCCGCCTCCAAGCTGGCGGCAGAAGAATTTCCCGAGTTCGATGTCTCTTTGCGCTCCGCTGTATCCATTGCAAGAAGATTGCAGGATCCGCTGGCAGAGCTGGTAAAAATCGATCCCAAATCCATCGGTGTGGGCCAATATCAGCATGATATGCCCAAAGCCCGCCTTGGGGAGGCGTTGGGCGGCGTGGTAGAGGATTGCGTAAACTCCGTGGGCGTAGAGCTCAATACCGCAAGCGCCCCTCTTTTGGCGCAGGTTGCGGGGGTTACCAATACCATCGCTAAAAATATTGTCCATTATCGCGAGGAAAAGGGCGCCTTTCGCGCCCGCAAAGAGCTTCTCAAAGTACCGAAGCTGGGCCCTAAGGCCTATGAGCAGTGCGCCGGCTTTTTAAGAGTCTCCGGCGGAGAAAATCCTTTGGATGCCACCGCTGTCCATCCCGAAAGTTATCCTGCCGCTGAGCGCTTTTTGCAAAAGTGCGGCTATTCCGCCTCCGATCTGCAAGGCGGTGCACTGAAGGAAATTGATGCCTTTACCAAAGGGCAAAAGGGCAAAGAGCTGGCCGAAGAATTAGGGGTCGGCCTGCCTACCCTGCAGGATATTGCCGCCTTTTTGCAAAAGCCCGGCAGAGACCCGCGGGACGAGCTGCCCCGCCCCATTCTGAAAACCGATGTATTGACCTTGGAAGATCTCAAAGAGGGGATGATTTTGCAAGGGACGGTGCGAAATGTAATCGATTTCGGTGCTTTTATTGATATCGGTGTCCATGATGATGGTCTGGTCCATATCTCCCAGATCTGCGATCGCTTTATCAAGCACCCTGCAGAGGTGCTGAAGGTGGGCGATATTGTAAAGGTAAAGGTCATCTCTGTGGATGTGAAAAAGCACCGCATCGGCCTGAGCATGAAAATTTAGGTTTTTTTGTAAAATAACTTTATTTTCTGAAACTTTCGTTATATACTAATGAGAGCAATTTAGATTAGGATGTGAATCAATGTCTCGCATAAAGGAAAATGCATTTTTAAGATTTATCAAAAAACTATTCACTCATGATGGAAAAATCCGCCCTTGCATTGTGCCCTCTGTCTGCTTGATCGCGCTTTGCATCGTGGCCGCCATGGGAATCAATAGTATCTTCGCTTCTTTTCATTATGAGCGGGAAGAGCTCAGCGGCGATCCTGCGGAGATCGGTATTTTAGAGATGGATCGCCCCAAGGGAATTACCAACATTGCCCTTTTCGGAATCGATGCCCGCAATGATAGTTTCCGCGGCCTTTCCGATTCCATTATGATCATCTCCGTTGATGCCAATCATAATAGCATCAAAATCATCTCCGTCATGCGGGATAGCTTGGTGAAGGTAGATGGCTATGGCCATCAAAAAATCAATGCCGCCTATAATATCGGTGGCGCAGAGCTGGCGGTAAAGACCTTAAACCAGACCTTTAATATGGATATTACCGACTATGCTACGGTTGATTTTGTCAGCATGGCGAATATCATCGATGTGGTAGGCGGAATCGAAGCAGAGCTTACCGAAAAAGAGGTGGCCAACGCCAATAAGCAGATCCGAGAGATGGCGCGCCAGAGAAAGACGCCGAAGGATGAAATTCAGCAGGCCGGAAAGCAAACCCTCAGCGGGATTCAGGCAGTTGCCTACGCCCGCATCCGCAAAACCGCTACCGTCAACGGCACCAACAATGATTTCGGCCGCACCGAGCGGCAGCGCTATGTGATGGAGCAGCTTTTTGAGAAGGCGCTGAAATTGGATGTGAGAAAATATCCCGCCATGATCAAGGCCCTTCTGCCCCATATGCGGACCTCCCTTTCTTATCAGGATGTCTTTTCCTTGGCGGGCATTCTCCTCGATGATCAGATTACCTTCAAGCAAGCCCGCATCCCTGCCACGCGAGCCATCATCACTTGGGGGCTCAGTGTACCCCGCTTAGGCTCTTGCATGTATTACGATTTGGAATATGCGGCAGATCAGCTTCACGCTTTTATCTACGACGATATCTCCTTTGAGGATTATATGGATCAATATGGCGTGCGGAAGAATAGATGGTATCAGGGCAACGTGAACCAAAGCGACCCCGATCCCGATGTCCTGACCCCTGATACGCCCGAAGAGGAAGAATCTACCCCCGATCTCAACGGTGGTGAAACCACCGATCCCAACGGCAGCACCACCGATCCTAACGGCGGTATCACCGATCCCAATGGCGGCACCACCGATCCCAACGGCGGTATCACCGATCCCAACGGCAGCACCACCGATCCCAACGGCAGTACCACCGATCCCAACGGCAGCACCACCGATCCCAACGGCAGCACTACCGATCCCAACGGCAGCACTACCGATCCCAGCGGCAGCACTACCGATCCCAGCGGCAGTACCTCCGATCCCAACGGCAGCACTGCTGATCCCAACAACAATGCTGCCACACCGCCCCCATCGACCACCCCCGCAACACCAACTGTATAAACAAAAAGGGGCTGTAAAAAAT
>JAZMZQ010000202.1:0-6388 GCA_045586045.1 Eubacteriales bacterium | reverse complement strand
CCTGCGGAGGTTTTGGGCACGCTGGGAGACTCTCAAAAAAGAGTGCAGATTTCGTCGATCTGTTCTCGTCGGCGTACATAGGTACGGTAGAGAGCAGATCGGCGGAAAGCAGAAAATTTTAATTAAAATCCGCATTACAATGCGGATTTTTTCCTTATAATAAGAATCACGGAAAAAGAGTAGGATTTCTTTCTCCTTGCGGATTTATAGAATCGGCAGAATTCTTTTATTTTCTTATTTTCTGCGGTCTGTGCCTTTTTTTGACAGTCTGACCGCCGCGCAAGCGGCGGCATATTTTTGATTTGGAGGGTTTCCCTATCATGAACTTTCTTGAAATGCTGATGCAATACGGCAATACCCTGCCCGGCGCTGCCGCCCAAGGCTTGATATGGGGTATTATGGCGATCGGCGTCTATATCACCTTTAAGATTTTGGATCTTGCCGATCTTACCGTCGATGGCTCTATGGTAACCGGCATGGCCGTATGCGCCATGCTGATGGCGGCAGGCTGGAATGTATGGCCGGCCATGGGCATTGCCACGCTGGCAGGCATGGCATGCGGCCTTGTTACCGGCCTTTTCCATACGCTGATGGGAATTCCTGCAATTCTGGCGGGAATCTTAACCCAGCTGATCCTTTGGTCGGTCAATCTGAAGATCATGGGCAAAGCCAATCAAGCCCTGCCCGCAAGAAGCTTCAAGGTGCTGATCAGCCAGCTTGAAAAATACCACGCTTTGGTGGTGCTTGCCCTTTTCTGCATTGCTCTTGTGGTGGTGCTCTATTGGTTCTTCGGCACCAAATTCGGCTCTGCCATGCGCGCCACCGGCTGTAATGAAAAAATGGCAAGAGCCCAAGGGATTAATACAGATTTTCATAAAATGATCGGCCTCACCCTCTCCAACGGTGTTGTGGCCCTTTCCGGCGCCTTGATGGCTCAATATTCTGGCAAGGCCGATATCAACGACGGCCGCGGCGCGATTGTAATCGGCTTGGCAGCTGTCATCATCGGGGAGGCTTTGATCTCCAAGCTGCCTAAGAACTTTATTGTACGGCTCTCCGGTGTCATTGTGGGCGGCATTGTCTACTATCTGGTTTACCAGACGGTCGTTTTCCTCGGTTTGGATACCGACCTTCTGAAGATGCTTTCGGCCTTGGTCGTTGCAGTCTTCTTGGCCGTTCCTTATCTGAAGAAGCGCTATTTCACCAAAGCCAAGAGAAAGGAGGAGGGCATCCATGCTTGAGTTGAAAAATATTACGAAGATTTTCAATCCCGATACCATCAACGAAAAGGTTGCATTGAATGATGTCTCTCTCACCTTAAACGATGGCGATTTTGTTACGGTAATCGGCGGCAACGGCGCAGGGAAATCCACCCTCCTCAACGCCATTGCCGGCACCTATCCGGTGGATGAAGGGCAGATCTTCATCGATGATCAAGATATCACTCGCCTGCCCGAGCATAAGCGGGCTAAATTCATCGGCCGCGTATTTCAGGACCCCATGACCGGCACCGCCGCAGATATGTGGATCGAGGAGAATATGTCGCTGGCCCTCAATCGGGGCAAGCCCCGCGGCTTTTCTTGGGCCATTCAGGAATCCGACCGTAAAAGATTCAAAAAAATGCTGATGCGCTTGGATCTTGGGTTGGAGGAGCGGCTTTCTACCAAAGTAGGCCTTCTTTCCGGCGGTCAGCGGCAGGCCATCACCCTGCTGATGGCTTCCATGAACAGCCCCAAGCTCTTCCTTTTGGATGAGCATACTGCCGCCTTGGATCCCAAAACGGCCGCTAAGGTTCTCTCCATTACCCGAGAGCTTGTAGAGGAGCATCAGCTCACCACCTTGATGATCACCCATAATATGCAGGATGCCATCGACAATGGCAACCGCCTGATTATGATGAATGCGGGCAAGATCATTCTGGATATCAGCGGAGAAGAAAAGAAGAAGCTGACTGTTGAAACGCTGCTGCAGGCCTTTAAGGAGACCAGCGGCGCCGCCTTTGCCAGCGATCGTGCGTTGCTTAGTTAGGTTGAGCAATCAAACTCGAAAATCTGCCCCTTAAAATCAGGTTTGGATTACTCGTGTTTGCTTAAAAAATACTTGACACTTTTTTCAAACTGTGATATATTGATTTCAATAAATAAACCTTTGATTAAGAAGAGTAGGATCTTCAAGAACCTTTAAGAGAGCCGCCGATGGTGGGATGGCGGTAGCGGAAGGAGATCTGAATGGGCTTATGAGGGCAACCGAAAGCAAAAGTTTTTTTGCAAGTAGCAGTTGACGGGGCGCGCCCGTTATCGTCGCGAGCCGCATGATCGTGCGGAGCAAAGCGGATGAGTTTCATCAATTTGGGTGGCACCGCAGAAAATTTTGTTTTCTGTCCCAAGTATTCCTTTTTGGAATACTTGGGATTTTTATTTTGGCAAAAAGGAGAGTATTTCCATGAAATTTAATGGTATTGATTTCGACACTTATTTCAAAAACTATCCCGATAAAAACGGCTTTTTCGGGCCCTATGGCGGCGCCTTTGTAGATGAGGGGCTCTTAAAGGCCATGCAGGAGATCAACGATGCGTATTTTACCATCTGCAAATCCCGCAAGTTTATTGATGAGCTGCGCCGTATCCGCAAAGAATTCCAAGGCCGCCCCACCCCCATCACCCATCTGGAGCGGCTCTCCAATCAGATCGGTACCGGCGTGCAGCTTTATGCCAAGCGGGAGGATCTCAACCATACCGGCGCCCATAAGCTGAGTCACTGCATGGGAGAAGCGCTTCTTGCCAAGTATATGGGCAAAAAGAAGCTGATCGCCGAGACCGGCGCAGGCCAGCATGGGGTTGCCATCGCAACCGCCGCCGCTTATTTCGGGCTGGAATGTGATGTCTATATGGGCACTGTTGATATCAAAAAGCAGGCCCCCAATGTGGCCAGAATGAAAATCCTCGGCGCCAATGTGGTAGAGGTTACCCACGGCCTTGCCACCTTGAAGGAGGCAGTGGATGCGGCCTTTGATGCCTATGCCAAGGATTATCAAAACAGCATCTATTGCATCGGCTCAGTCGTAGGCCCCCATCCCTTCCCCATGATGGTAAGAGATTTCCAGAGCGTGGTCGGCATCGAGGCAAGGGAGCAGTTTAAGGAGATGACGGGTGAGCTTCCCGATTCTATCGTGGCTTGCGTCGGCGGCGGTTCCAATTCTGCCGGCTTCTTTGCAGGCTTCTTAAATGACCCTGTTGATATCTACGGCATTGAGCCTTTGGGCCGCGGCACTAAGATGGGCGACCATGCCGCAAGCCTGCAATACGGCACCGAAGGCGTTATGCACGGATTCAATAGCATCATGCTCAAGGATGAGAACGGCGAGCCCGCCCCCGTCTATTCGGTGGCAAGCGGCTTGGATTATCCTTCCTCCGGCCCTGAGCACGCATTCCTTCGGGATTTAGGCCGCGTAAAATACGATGTCATCAATGATGAGGAGACCATCGATGCTTTCTTCCGCCTTTCCCGCATGGAGGGTATTATCCCCGCCATTGAAAGCTCCCACGCCGTAGCCTACGGCATTAAGCTGGCAGAGAAGATGGGCAAGGGCTCTGTCTTCATCTGCCTCTCCGGCCGCGGCGATAAGGATATGGACTACATCATCGAAAACTACGGAATCAGATAAAAAATGAACCCCTGATGGGGTTCATTTTTTATTTGAAATTAAAGATTTTTCATAAAATCAGCGCTCTGCTTCATGCTCCACATCACATCGCCGCCCAAGCAAGCATCCTGCTCTACTACATAATACTTGATGCCGGCCTTCTTTGCAACCTCATAGATCTTCTTCCAATTGAGATTCCCGTTGCCTACCTCGGTCATATGATGATAGCCATAATTCTCATGCTTATGGGGCAGGCGAAGCATATCCTTCAGATGGAGGATATCTACGCGGCCGGCCAGTTTCTCCAGCCATTCATAAATATCAGCGCCGCCATGCTGCAGCCAATAAGTATCCAATACAAAAGAGGTATTTTCAGGATCCAGACCCTCTACCAGCATATCCATTGCCCGCTTACCGTTTTCTAATTTCACAAACTCATGGCTATGATGATGATAAGTAAATTTCATGCCGATCTCGCCGCACTTTTTAGCGACAACATTGGCTCTCTGAATGAAATCTTCCCAAGCCTCAACCGTCTGCTCCTTCAAAAAGTAGCCGCCGATTCCCATATTGGTGGTGCCGAGAAGCTTATGATTGGCTACTGCCTGCTCAAAATCCTCTTCCATCAGCTTGAAATTATCATGGGTGCCTATAATCTCCAGCCCTTCTTCATGGGCGATGCGGCCGTAGTCCTCATAAGGAATGGCGCAACCGGCCGTCTGGATCTGGGTATAACCCATCTCTCTTAAAGCCTTGAAGGTAGCGCGGGTGGCTTCTACCGTCTCCATCTCGGAACGAACGCTAAAAACCTGCAAGCCGAATTCTTTCATTTTTTGCTCTCCTTTGGCGTTTTTTTATAATATAACACCATGCTCTGCAAAAAGCAATGAAAAAAACCTTTTATTTTTTATACTTTTTTATTATAATAAGGAAAAGAAATGAGAAGAAGGAGCATAAAGAAAATGAGAATTGCGGTAATCACCGGAGCCAGCTCCGGCATGGGGCAGGAATTTGCCCGCCAATTAAAAAAGCAGGAACGCTTTGATGAAATGTGGGTCATTGCCCGCCGAGAGGATCGCCTTTTAGCCCTCAAGGAAGAGCTTGGAATTCCCATGCGGATTCTTCCCATGGATCTTACCCAAAAAGAAAGCTTTGCTCAATATAAGGAATTGCTGAAAAAAGAGCAGCCCACCATCTCTCTGCTGATCAATGCCAGCGGATTCGGGCGGTTCGGCCGCTATGATACCATCTCCATTGAAGATTCCTTGGAGATGATCGATCTCAACTGCAAGGCGGTAGTCGCCATCACAGAGCTCTCCCTTCCCTATATAGAAGAGGGCGGCCGCATCCTGCAGGTGGATTCTCTTTCCGCCTTTCAGCCGGTGCCCTATCTCAATGTATTCGGTTCCACCAAGGCCTTTATTTTAAGCTACTCCAGAGCCTTAAAGGCGGAATTGAGGGATCGCAAGATCCATGTAATGGCCTTCTGCCCCGGCTGGGTGCAGACCGAGTTTTTCAATCGTGCCGAAGCGGCCGAGAAAAAGGTGATCACCTATTTCAATAAAATCTTCACCGCCCAGGAGGTGGTGGCTTGCGCACTGAAGGATCTCAAAAAGAAACGGAGCGTTTGCGTCCCTTCTTGGCAAAATAAATTGCAGGTATTGGGCGTCAAACTGCTGCCTACTGCTTTGGTACTCAAAATCTGGATGAAGCAGCAAAAATTTGATTAAAAAAAGAGCCGAAAGGCTCTTTTTTTAATCGATATGAAAGATTTCTTTGATTTCGTCGTGGATCTTTTGGGGCGGCTGCTCCAGCAGCTCCGGATGCTTCATATAATTGCGGAAGGCATGGAATGCCATAGCAAAATCACTGCCGCTGGCGATTCGCTCATCCATTACCAACCCCAAGGGCATGCATTTTTCAAATACAACCCCATCCCCGCTCTTGCGAGCGACCTCTTTGGAATTTCCGATGGCCATGGCCACAGAGGTGCTGCCGAATTCATAGATATGATGATAAATGGCATCGGTACGGATGCTGGCAAGATCGGTAACCAGCAAGGAAGCATGGAAGGGGCTCATATCAATCACTGCTTTTGGCAGCAGGCCCCATTTATCCAGCCAACGCAAAAATTCCACCGCCACCTTCAAAAGGCCGGGGGCCCTCATCAGCACCTTCATGATCTTCTCTGTCCCGTTATCGGGATCTTCTTTCCGATTTTCCTCGATATAAGCAGAAAGCCGCTCCTGCACTTTATAGAGATCATCGGTAGGCTGAAAATAAATTTTGCTCATGGTGCCGCCATCATCCATGGCGCCGCCCTTCAGGACCACCATGCTCACCGCCAGCTCATTGCGGGCATAGGGCTTGGAATTGATAATAAAATGGTTGAGCTTGGGATACTCGCAAAGGACGCGGATATAGGCCGCCAAAACCACTGCCAAGCGAGAGATCTTCACCCCATCCTCCCTTAGCTTTTTACGGGTAAATTGCAGCATGGGCTCCAAGGGAATCTCCAAACTGATCATATTCATGGAATCGATTCGCTTATTCATGACATAAGCGGCAATTTGATACATGGGATCGACTTTTTTGATCCGTTTACCGTCTCTTCTGTTCATAGAAAACCCTTTCTATCTTTTTAATGCACTATTATTCTACAATATTTTCTCTCATCTTTCAAGTAAATCGACAAATTTCTCATGAAATCTTAAGAAACCCTATTGATTTTTATTCTTCAAAAATG
>JAZMZQ010000201.1:0-6970 GCA_045586045.1 Eubacteriales bacterium | reverse complement strand
TATTTGCTTAGACACCGCCACAACAGCATCTCTTCTTGCTTGCTCATTATGTTGAATTTTGTTGGTTTCCGTCATTGAAAATTCACTCCGATTCATTTCAAATTATTATAACATATTTTTATTTCAATGTCTATAATAAATATAAAAATGCAGCATGGAAAATCCATGCTGCATTTTAGTTGAAATGATTATTCAGCAGTCTCTTCAGCGGGAGCCTCAACAGCCTCTTCAGCTACAGGAGCCTCTGCTTCAACTTCCTCTTCCTCAGTAAGAAGAGCGCGGATAGAAAGCCCAACTTTCTGAGTCTCTTCGTTGATATCAACAATCTTAACCTCAACCTCATCGCCGACATTCAATACATCAGCAGGCTTATTGATATGGCGGTTGCTGATCTGAGAAATATGAATCAAACCATCTACGCCATCAATAATGCGAGCAAATGCACCAAAGGGCATCAGATTCATTACCTTAACGGTAACAACATCACCAACACTATATTGATTGGTGAAGAGAACAAAAGGATTGTCCTCCGCTTTCTTATGGCCGAGAGAAATCTTCTTTTTCTCATCATCGATTGCCTTGATGTATACATCAACGATATCGCCGACATTCATGATATCGCTGGGGTGCTTAATCTTATTCCAGGACATCTCGGTGATATGCAGCAAACCGTCAACCCCGCCAAGATCAATAAAAGCGCCAAAGGTGGTCAAAGACTTGACAATACCGTTGTAGCGATTGCCGACTGCAGCGTTATCCCAAAACTCTTTACGAGCAGCCTTACGCTTTTCGTTCTCAAGAGCACGCATAGAACCGATTACTTTCTTGCGGCCGCGAATGGTAGAGATTTCAGTAATCTGAAGCTCGATCTCTTCATTTAACATGGTGTCAAAATCAAAATCACGGGGCTTGCCGGAAAGAGACTTGGGTACAAATACCCGAACACCTTCGATCATAACAGTAAGACCGCCGTTGGTAACCTCGGAAACCTTACCGGTAAGAGTTGCTTTTTCTTCACATGCCTGCTCCAATTTTTCAAAGCCGGCCATAGCGTCAACCTTCTTCTTAGAGAGAGCAACAGTCCCCTCAACATCGTTAACGCGCAAGGCAATGCACTCGATTTCATCGCCGATTGCTACTGCGGTAGTCAGATCCAAAGAAGGATCAGCGGAGAAATTCTCTTTGGTGATGAAGCCGGAATACTTAGTGCCGAGATCAACATTGACTTCGGAAGCATTGAAGCCTACTACGATGCCCTTCACTCGATCTCCGTTGCTGATTACTTTTAAGGAATTCTCGAGCATCTGCTCAAAGGTCATTTCTTCCTCAACCATGTTGACATTTTGTTCTGCCATAATACGTTTTACCTCCTCGATGATACAAACGGGGGTGGAAGCCCCGCCTGCAATACCAATCCTCTCTTTATATAATAAATTTATTGGTACCTCGTTTGCCTGCTCAATTAAAACTGTGCAGGGGCATACAGCCGAAGCAATGGAATGAAGCTTCGCTGTATTAGAACTCTCTTTACCGCCCACAATGATCATTGCATCGCATTGGGCGGCTAAAGCAGCGGTCTCTTGCTGCCTTATTTGAGTTGCTTTACATATTGTATCATAAAGTTTCAAATTTTCAAAGTTTTTTTTGAGAAAATCTGCACATTTTTCGAATTCAGTTAAATTAAAGGTCGTTTGCCATACAACTACTATGTATTTTGACGAAAAGACCCCCACGGAATCCACCAATTTTTGAAGATCTTCAAGGTTTTTGAAGACAAATGTACGCTCGTTGCCGTAGCTTCGAATCCCTATCACTTCAGGATGATTGGGGTTTCCGCCAATCAAAATTATATTTTCATTTTCTTCGGCAACAATTTTTTGAATTTTTTCAACAAAGGGGCAAGTTGCATTGATAAAGGAAACCTTACTTTTCTCGAGATATTCCAACTCTTCTTTCGGAATCCCATGTGCTCGAATTACAGCATAGGAATCTGCGGGGATATCCTGCACATTTTCAACTATGTGAACCCCTTTATTCTGCATTTCCTCAATAATCTGCGGATTATGAATAATAGGGCCGATTGTATAAAGCGGAAAATGATTGGCCTCTATCTCCTTCTCTAAAAGCTCAATGGCACGAGAGACACCAAAACAAAATCCGGCATGCTCAATTACAGATACAACCATTACTTTCCCAACCTTTCGGTTACGGTCTTATAAAGAAGCGCCAAAGATTCATCAAAGGTATTTCCGGTTGTATCAACAATCACACTGTTTTCTGCAGGCTTCAAAGGAGCGATGGGACGATTGGTATCCTGCTCATCTCTTGCAATAACATCGGCAAGAACTTGCTCATAAGATACCTCTTGCCCTCGACCCAAAAGTTCTTCATAGCGTCGAGTTGCTCGCTCTTCAGCAGAAGCAGTCAAAAAGATTTTGACATCTGCATTGGGAAGGACAACCGTACCGATATCTCTGCCATCCATAATGACATCATGCTCTGCCGCCATCTTCTGCTGCATATGGAACAAAAATTGGCGTACTGTAGGAATAGCACTGACCAAAGAAGCATATTGGCTCACCTCATGAATCCGAATATCAGAAGATACGTCCTCACCATTCAAATAGACATGCTGCTCGCCACCGATAAACTTGATCTCGACATTGATTTTGGAAAGAGCCGCGGTAACACCGTTCTCATCCTTCGGATCAATACAATTTCTCAACATATATAGACCAACAGTGCGATAGAGGGCACCTGTATCCACATATATGAATTTCAATTTTTCAGCAAGTTTTCTTGCAAGCGTGCTCTTTCCTGCGCCGCTGGGACCATCGATTGCTACATTAATACCCATTTTAATTCTCCTTAGAAGCATTGATTCCGGCTAATCTGCCGGTAGAATATGCAATTTGCAAATTATATCCGCCCGTCAGGGCATCCACATCTAAAATTTCACCCGCAAAATAAAGGTTTGGCACAATGCGAGATTCCATTGTACGCGGATCAATTTCTTTCACATCCACTCCTCCGGCGGTAACAATCGCCTCGGAAAAACTGCTCTTTTTAGAAAGTCTAACCTCAAAATGCTTGATTATGTAAACCAAATTGCGCCGCTGCTCACGAGTGATTTGGTGAACCTTTCTATCAGGAGGAATTTTGCACCGCTCAATGATCTCGGATATAATTTTTTGAGGGAGCAATTTTCCTAATGCATTGCGAAAATCACGGTTGGTATAATCCTCAAAATCTCGGCAGATCCGCTTGTCCAGCGTTTCCTCATCCAGAGCCGGCTTCAAATCAATCATTGCTCTGCAAGAAAAATCATTATCTTCCAAATAGGATGACGCCGAAAGCACCAATGGGCCCGAGATTCCTTCATGAGTAAAAAGCATCTCCCCAAATTGAGAAAAAATCTCCTTCCCCTCTTTATTTATGATTTTTAATTGAACATTTTTCAAAGATAGGCCTGCCATATTGGCGCATGCAGCCCCCTCCTCAAGCAGAGGAACCAAAGCAGGGCGGCAAGGGACAATATGATGACCAAGCTGCTTTGCAAATTGGTGCCCATCTCCTCGGGAGCCGGTAGCGGGATAAGATATGCCGCCGGTCGCAATAATTAAGGAATCGCAAGAATAGATCCCTTTCTCTCCTTCAAGTGAGAAAGGATCAGTTTTGATTGTATGAATCCGATCATTCACACATTTCACGTTGTTGTTCTGCAGTTTAAGCTTAAACGCATCTCTGATATCTACCGCCCGATCAGATTCGGGGAAAACTCGATTTCCCCTCTCAATTTTCAACGGCACACCGCATTCCTCAAAGAATGCATAGGCATCATAAGCACTAAAAGCGGTAAAAGCAGAATATAAAAACTTCGGATTTCTGATTACCTGCGAAATCAATTCATTTTCATCAGAAAAATTAGTAACGTTGCAACGCCCTTTTCCCGTAATTAAAAGCTTCTTGCCCAATATTGAATTTTGCTCAATCAGGGTTACAAACGCCCCCTGCTCCGCGGCAGCATTTGCCGCCATCATTCCGGCCGGACCACCGCCAATAACAATTACTTTTTTCAATATTCTCGTCCTTCAAAACATGATGCTTTTATTCTATACTTTTTTCACCCAAAAAGCAAGTACCAGTTCACCAAAAAAAGAAAGACCATTTTATAATTTAAGATATTATACTTATAAAATCAGTTAAATGAAAATTGATTAATTGATTTTTTGATAAAAAAATGTTAGAATTACATCAATAACATTGAAAGGAATCGTTCATCATGAAACTGCATTTTACCAACATACCGGACGAATTAAAATTCCCTCTAAATGAAATATTACCCTATCTGAAATTTCAATTAAGCGATGATGGTTTTCCGATTGAAGTGGCAATGAATCATATTGGCCCAAAGCTTATCATTGAAGATGCTAAGGCGATTTTAGAGTATCATAAGATACCGGAATTTTTCAGATTGCTCACAATGCTTCCCGGCAAGCTAAACTCCACAGGTATTTATGAAGAGACCCCTGTCCATGAAGATCTTTGCCTGATGGCTGAATGCTCTCGTAATGCAGTGTTCAATTTGCCTTCCGCCAAGCGAATGATTCGTTATCTTGCATTAATGGGCTTCACTTCCATGATGCTCTACACGGAAGATACATATGAAATCCCCGAATACCCTCTTTTTGGTTATCTGCGCGGCAGATTTTCTCAAAAGGAATTGAAAGAAATCGATTCATATGCTGCAAAATTCGGAATCGAAGTCATCCCCTGCATTCAGGTTCTCTCCCACTTGGAAGGCGCATTGAAATGGAATTCCTTTAATGAAATTACAGACATTAATAACATTCTATTGGTAGGAGAAGAAAAAACCTATCATCTGATTGATTGCATGCTGAAAAGCTGCAGAGAATGTTTCCGATCGGATCGAATCAACTTAGGGATGGATGAAGCCATCATTTTGGGCGCCGGTAAATATCAAGTAAAAAACGGTCCGCGCCCTCGGCACGACATTATGCTGGAACACATGAAACGCGTTGTTACTCTTTGCAATAAGCATCAATATCACCCAATGATGTGGAGCGATATGTTCTTTAGAGCTACCTTCGGCGAATATAGAATATCCGAAGGCGAGATTCCCAAAGAAGTAATTGCTGAAGTTCCCAAAGAATTAACCTTAATATATTGGAACTATTATACCTTGCCCGATGATGAAAAAACATTCCGCCATATGATCCATTGCCACAAGCAATTTAATAATCCCTATTATTTTGCAGGCGGTGCATGGAAATGGGATAGCAATGCTCCAAGAAATTATTTTTCTTTATATGTCAATGATCTTCACTTAAAAATCTGCAAAGAAGAAAAAATCCCAATGGTCATCGCAACTGCTTGGGGCGACAATGGCGGTGAAGTCTCCAATTTTGCCATCCTCCCCACTCTGCAGCAATATGCTGAATATTGCTATGCAAACGGAGAAGATCGCGAATGGGTCAAGAAGAGATTTGAAGAAACCTATGATGTTACCTTCGATGAATTTCTTTTATTGGATAGCCTGAATCAATATAGCGATTTTGATACTTTGGTTCGAAATGTGCCCACATCAAAAGCCATGCTCTATAACGATCCCTTGGGCGGTTGGTTTGATTGCCATATCAGCCCTTGCTATGGTGCAGAATATGCCGAAAAGGCCCAAAAATTAGCGGCTGTAGAAAGCAGGCAATTCGGTTATTTATTCAAGACTGCCTCTCTTTTGGCAAAGACTTTATCCACCAAAGCAACCCTTTCATTAGATACAAGAACTGCCTATAATAAAAAGGATCGCTCCACTTTAAGCGCAATCGCTTCTGAGCAAATTCCCACCACCCTTGCATCCTTGGAAGAATATCTTCAAGCTGCTCGGGATGAATGGTATTATGATAATAAAACCTTTGGGTTTGATATCGTTGAGCTTCGTATCGGCGGATTAAAAGAGCGCCTCAATACATCAAAACGGACTATCGAGCAATATCTTGCGGGCGAGCGGGAATCCATCGAGCAATTGGAGCAGGAATTGCTGGAGCTCCCCGATTTATTTGGAAGCTGGGTCAAATTTTCCAGCGCTTGTATCAATTACTAACCAAAAACGGACTCATTAATGAGTCCGTTTTTTTGATATCAGAAAGATCGGGATAAAACCACATAGGAATAAAAGAATACAACTAAAATTCACCCTTCCCATTGGTGCTTCCTTGAAAAGTTGAATCACCGATCCGACTACAAATCCAAAGGTCAATAGATAACTCTCCTTATGATATCGCTCCATTAAATCCTCTAAGAGACGAGATATAAAAAGTATTCCTAAAACCATTCCGATTCCGAAAGGTACAAGAGATAAGAATTTTAACTTACTAAGATTTTCCAAAAGAACTGTATATAAGCCCAAGATATATAAAACTTGAGAAACACTGATTCCGGGCAAAACCAAAGCTGCCGCAGCTAAAATTCCGCATAAGCATTGGATCAACCATTGGAGTGGATCATTTGCCCCCATTGAAATTAAATTTGAAGGCAATGATGCAATCCAAAGCACAGCAGCAACGCCCAAAAGCGGATATACAGCATCGGATCCTCGAAATATTTCACCTCGAAACTCTCTTGTGATTACCGGAAACCCGCCAACCACAGCGCCGGCAAATAAAAACGTCATTAAAAGCGGATAAAGCGTCATCCCTTTTAAGATCACACGGGATATTGATAGTATTCCAATTCCGCCGCCCAAGGAAAAAATCAATATGAATTTAATATATTCTTTTTTGTCGGTTCCTTTCTTAAAAATGGAGTTAAAGCTATGAATCAGCTGTGAATAGATGCCAAGAACCAACGCCATCGATCCCCCGCTGACACCGGGGACCGTTAGTGTTCCACCGATTATTAATCCTTTCATAAATACTCTTAATAAATCCATTGTTCCCTCGTAGTTAATAAA
>JAZMZQ010000200.1:0-6085 GCA_045586045.1 Eubacteriales bacterium | reverse complement strand
GGGGGCTGAATCCATATGAAACCTATAGCACGCAAAACAAGATTTTTACTTTCTATATGCCTGTTAATATTGAGTTGATTCCATTTTCTTTAGAAAAATTAGAAGTGATTCGCGATTACGAGTCTTTGGATTTTTTGACAGAAAATTTTGCTATTGCGAAATATAAAGATCGTATTACATCAATGGAACTTACTCAAGTAGATTTTGATTATTCCTTTGATTCGATTTTTCCGCAGAGTGCAGACTATGTTCAAAATGAAATGACATTGCGAAAGAATCATAATGGCTTTGCCGCCTATAATGCGAAAAATTACACAAAAAATCTCACGGATTATGATGAGAAGCAGGCGGTTGTTTCTGATGGTGATGTCTTGACATATGAAGAAGATATCATAAAGTATGTGGATAAAATCATAGCGCTTTGTGAAAAATATGACGTGGAACTTATTTTTTATCGCGCTCCCTATATTTCCACAGAAAATGAGTTGCGAAAATCTAATTGGCTATATGATTATTGTGAAGCAAAAGGAATTCCTTATTTTGATTTAGAAAAAGAGATCGATTTTGATCATTCTCGTGATTTTATGGATTATTATCATCTAAATGTAGTCGGCGCTGAAAGGGCGACAGATTTTCTTGCAAAAGAAATTCTTTCTGTCATTCAATAAAACGAAACAAATCTCCGTGTTCTTGCATTAGAACACGGAGATTTATGATATTCGGTTATTTTGTCGAATCACTTGATTTTATGGGATAAATGATGTAAACTAAAATAGTTGAAGTATGTTATTTTACAAAGCAAAAAGAAAGGGATATAAAGGTGTTGAATATGAATATACCGTTTTCCCCTCCGGATATTACCGAGCTTGAAATAAATGAAGTGGCGGAAGCGCTGCGGTCCGGCTGGATTACCACCGGCCCTCGGACCAAAGAGTTGGAAAAGCAGGTGGCTGCTCGCTGCGGCGTGGAGCGGGCTGTATGCCTCAATTCTCAGACGGCCTGCGCCGAGATGGCTCTTCATCTTTTGGGAGTAGGCCCCGGGGATGAGGTGATTGTGCCTGCCTATACCTACACAGCTACCGCATCTGTTGTCTATCATGTAGGGGCAAAGATTATAATGATCGATTGCCAAAAGGATTCCTTGGAGATGGATTACGATCAGGTGGAGGCGGCCGTTACAGAGCGCACGAAAGCGATTATTCCGGTGGATTTGGCCGGTATTCCTTGCGATTACGATCGTTTATTTGAGATTGCCGAGAAAAAGAAGGGGCTTTTCTGCCCTGCCTCTCCTCTGCAGGAGGCCATCGGGCGGATTGCAATCATGGCGGATACCGCCCATTCCTTCGGCGCAGAGCGGAAAGGAAAGCCTGCCGGCTCTTTGGCGGATTTTTCCTCGTTCTCCTTCCATGCGGTTAAAAATTTCACCACCGCCGAAGGCGGCGCCCTTACTTGGAATCCCATTTCGGGCGTAGATAATGAGGCAATCTATAAGCAATTGCAACTGCTTTCGCTTCATGGGCAATCTAAGGACGCCCTTGCAAAGACCAAACTGGGCGCTTGGGAATACGACATTATCGGCCCTTGGTATAAATGCAATATGACGGATGTGGCAGCGGCGATAGGCTTATCTCAGATGAAGCGGTACGACGGCATGCTTGCCCGCCGCAAAGAGATTATTGGGAAATTTGATGCAGCCCTGCAGCCTTTAGGGGTAAAAGTGCTGCCTCATTATACGCAGATTCATCAATCCTCCGGCCACCTTTATCTGACGAATGTGCCCGGAATTACTTCAGAGCAGCGCAATGAGATCATCATTAAAATGGGGGAGCGGGGGATTGCCTGCAATGTTCATTATAAGCCCCTGCCCATGCATACAGCATATAAGAATTTGGGCTTTGATATAAAGGATTATCCCCATGCTTATGCCCATTTTTCCAATGAGATCAGCCTGCCCTTGCATACCTGCCTGACCGATGAGCAGGTGGATTATATCATCGAGAACTATACGGATATTTTGAAAGAGTACTTGAAATGATTTTGAAAAAATGGGAAGATCTTCCGAAGCCGCTGCAGAATGATGCAGTGCGGCCCTATTATGATGCTTTGAAGAAGAAAAAAGCAAGCTTGCTGATCAAGCGATTATTTGATATTGCGGTATCGGCGCTGATGCTGCTTCTGGCAAGCCCCTTATTTCTGATCTTGGCGATTGCCATTAAGCTGGATTCTCCGGGCCCTGTATTTTATCGGCAGGAGCGGGTTACCCAATATGGCAAGGCGTTTCGGATTTTCAAATTCCGCAGTATGGTCAGCAATGCGGATAAAATCGGCACGCAGGTTACAGTAGGCAACGATCGCCGCATCACCCGAATGGGAAAATTGATCCGAAAATGCAGGCTGGACGAAGTGAGCCAATTGATCGATATTTTTCGCGGCACCATGACTTTTGTGGGGACCCGTCCGGAGGTGCCCAAGTATGTGGCGGCATATACGCCGGAGATGATGGCAACCCTTCTGCTGCCCGCAGGCGTAACCTCTTTGGCGAGTATTCAATATAAAGATGAGGATGCCTTGCTTGCCGATACGGAGGACGCTGATAAGACTTATGTGGAAGAAATTTTGCCGCAAAAGATGAAATATAATCTGGACGCATTGGAAAATTTCAGCTTTTGGAGCGATATCAAAGTGATGATTCAGACGGTTGCGGCAGTGCTGAAGTGAAAAATAAAAACGGAACTGTAAAATACTTTTACAGTTCCGTTTTTTTACTTTAGAAAAGTTGAGACAATCGGATATTGGTGGATTCTTTCAAAGCGGCGGCGGTTTTTTCTACCGCGTCCCGATCGGGGCCTTCCACCAGAATACGAATGTAGGGCTCGGTGCCGGAGGGGCGAACCAAGATGCGGCCCTTGCCCGCAAAGGCGGATTCGGCTTTTTCAATATCCTTTAAGAAAATATCGTCTTTCATCAACTTGCGCTTTTGAAGATCATCGGCTGTAACGTTGATCTGCACCTGAGGATAGGGGGTGAAGATATTATAAACATCCTCGCTGCTCATCTTCAAGGCTTTCATGGCGCAAAGGAGCATCAGGGCGGTCAGCTGACCGTCGCCGGTGGTGGCTTTTTCAAGGAAGATGATATGGCCGCTGTTTTCGCCGCCCAAGACATAGCTTTGCTCCAGCATCTCTTCCAGAACATAGCGGTCGCCTACCTTTGTGGTAGGGACATTGATACCGTTTTTATTCATCTTTTCCAAAAGGCCCAAATTGGACATCACAGTAGCAACCAAAGTGTTTCTCTTTAAGCGGTTTTGGCTTTTGAGGTAGAGGGCGATGACTGCCAAAATCTTATCGCCATCGATCAATCTGCCTTTGGCATCGCAGGCAAGGCAACGATCGGCATCCCCATCAAAAGCAAAGCCGATATCGGCGCCCTTTCTCTCTACAATGGCGGCAAGCTCTTCCATATGCATGGAGCCGCAGCCTTCATTGATATTGATGCCGTTGGGCTTATCGTGGTAGATGCGGGCGTCAATTCCAAGCTCTTCAAAGATGCGATGAGCCGTCTCGCTGGCAGCGCCGTTGGAGCAATCCAGAATGACCCGATATTCATCCAATTCTTCCTCGCAAGCCTGCTTGATATGCTCACAATAGAAATCCTTGGCTTTAAGATTATAGCTGAATTGGCCGCATTTTTCTGCGGGCGGGATCTCAAAGGGATCCAGCAATGCTTCAATCTCGTCCTCTTTGGCATCAGGCAGCTTGATGCCGCCTTTGGTCAGGATTTTGATGCCGTTATATTGGTAAGGGTTATGAGAGGCGGAGATCATGACGCCTGCCTGAGCACCCATCCGATCGATCAGAAAGGCAAGGGCAGGGGTGGGGAGCACACCGATATGCTCTACATGCACTCCTGAATAGGTAAAGCCTGATACCAGCGCGCCCATCAGCATATCCTTTGAAGCGCGGGTATCACTGCCGATAATCACCTTGCAATTGGCATATTCTTTTTTCAAAAGATAACCGCAAGCGGCGCCGCAACGAAAGGCCAGATCGGGGGTCAGTGCTTTATTGACCACTCCGCGGATTCCGTCGGTTCCAAAATATCTTCCCATGATTCAATTCTCCTTTAATTACCTTATTCTACCGTAACGCTCTTGGCAAGGTTGCGGGGTTTATCGACATCGTTGCCCCGTGCTACCGCTATATGGTAAGCGAAAAGCTGAGTTGCAATTGCACCAACAATAGGGGCGATGAAATCGCTGCATTCGGGCAAAGCGATCAGCTCGTCTGCAAAATCACTGCAATCTACATCCGGATGGGTCAGGCAAAGGACGATTGCGCCTCTGGCGTGCACCTCTTTAATGTTGCCGGCGGTTTTTGCAATGCGGGAACGATCGGTCATTACTGCCACAACCGGAGTGCCCGGCTCAATGAGGGAGATGGTGCCGTGCTTGAGCTCGCCTGCAGCATAGGCCTCGCTATGAACATAAGAAATCTCTTTAAGCTTCAAGGAACTCTCGCAGGAAAGGGCATAATCCTGCCCGCGGCCGATAAAGAAGAGATGCTCCGCATCTTTGAATTTTGCGGAAAGTGCCTCAATCTGCGATTCTTTTTTCAGCACTTCCTTGATGAGGGTAGGCAGGCTGAAAAGCTGCTGCAGCTTTTCCTGAAGCTCCTCGGAAGAAATATATTTTTCTGCCATTTTAAGCGCCATCAGATTAAGCAGAGCGACTTGGCAGAGATAGGCTTTGGTTGTGGCAACGCTGATTTCGGGGCCTGCTGCGGTATAGAATACAGTGGCGGCCTCTCTTGCGATGGTACTACCCCGCACATTTACAATGCCCAAAGTAGGCACGCCTTGCGCCTTAGCCAGGCGAAGGGCGGCCAAGGAATCGGCGGTTTCTCCCGATTGGGAGATAATGACAACCAGATCCTCTTTCCGCAGGATCGGGTTATTATAGCGAAATTCGCTTGCAATTTCAACTTGCACCGGCACACGGGCCATTTGCTCAATAATCTGCTTGCCGGAAAGGCCTGCATGATACGCAGAGCCGCAAGCAACGATATAAATAGAACCTTTGATATCGAAGATCGAATCCTGATTGGGGAAAAGATTCCCGCCGCGGGCATATTGGCCCAAAGTCTCCCGAACAACCTGGGGCTGCTCATTGATTTCCTTGAGCATAAAATGAGGGAAGCCGCCTTTCATGGCGCTTTGCTCATCCCAATCGGCTGTCAGCAGTTCCTTTTCCAAGGGGCGCTTCTTTTCGTCATAAAACTTGATTTCATCTTTGGTGATCTCGGCCATTTCCCCTTCTTCCAAAAGGAAATAGTCGTGGGTATATTCCAAAATGGCAGGGATATCCGATGCGATGAAATTTTCTCCTTGGCCCTTGCCGATAATGAGGGGACTATCTTTGCGAACGGCATAGATGGTATGGGGACGGTCGGTGAAGAGAATCCCTAAAGCATAGGAGCCCTCCAGCTGCTTTGTGGCTGCAAAAATGGCAGCATGGGGATCTCCCTCATAAAGCTGATCCAGCAGAAGGGCTGCGATCTCGGTATCGGTATCGCTGATGGGCCGGATTCCCTTTTGCGCAAGCTCTCCCTTGAGCTCTTGATAGTTTTCGATAATGCCGTTATGGACAATGACGACCTTTTTCCCCCGATGAGGATGAGAATTAAGCTGGCTGGGCTTGCCGTGGGTTGCCCAACGGGTATGGCCGATGCCTGCAAAAGAGGGAGCGACATTTGCCTCTTTGACGCGATCCTCCAACAATTGGACCTTTCCTTCATTTTTATAGATAGAGATTTCGCCTTCGCCGGAAAGTGCGATTCCGGCGGAATCGTAGCCGCGATATTCTAATTTTTTTAAGCCTTCAATCAGCACCTTTTCGGTGTCTCTCTCGCCTGTATAACCAATGATTCCACACATGGTAAAAAACCTTCCTTTCACGCGTAATCCGCAAAAAAATATTAAAATAAAAAAGACTTTTCTCCCAACGAAAAGCCTTTTAGACGTCTGCTCTTTTTTTGAAAAAGGGTATAAGAAAAAAGCCTCGTTGCGGAATAGACACACAATAGAG
>JAZMZQ010000199.1:0-6787 GCA_045586045.1 Eubacteriales bacterium | reverse complement strand
GAGAGAAGTATAGATATGATGATATCTATCAATTCTTCATTAAATAACTTTTTAAAAATCAAAAAACGTTTCCCCATATCGTCCTTCACTTTATCTTGCAACAAAAATCCCCGCACAACAAATGAAAGAGGGCATACCAATACATGATATGCCCTCTTCTTTCGAAGTGCTACGGGCACTTCTTCTTTTTGGAGCTGCTAACCAGATTTGAACTGGTGACCTCATCCTTACCAAGGATGCACTCTACCACCTGAGCTATAGCAGCATTTGCCTTTACTGACCGCATTATTATAACAAACAAAACGGCGTTTGTAAAGGGCTTTTTTGATTTTTTTATTTTTTACGCCAAAAGAGCCTTCAAGCGGCGATTGATCTCCAGCAAGAATTCCTCGGTATCTACCTTCCGCTTATTGGGCAGGGTGGAAAGAAGGGCCAGATCGCCGGTCATCACACCCTCTTCAATGGTCTGAACAGTAGCCTTTTCCAAGCAATCGGCAAAGCGGATCAGCTCGGGCAGTTCATCCATCTCGCCCCGTTTACGCAATGCTCCGGTCCAGGCAAAGAGCGTAGCCACACTGTTGGTGGAGGTCTTCTCGCCTTTCAAGTGCTTATAATAATGGCGCTGCACAGTGCCGTGGGCGGCCTCATATTCATAGACCCCATCGGGAGATACCAATACAGAGGTCATCATGGCCAAAGAGCCGTAGGCGGTAGCCACCATATCGCTCATGACATCGCCGTCATAATTCTTGCAGGCCCAGATATAGCCCCCCTCCGAACGAATCACGCGAGCGACTGCATCATCGATAAGGGTATAGAAATATTCAATCCCTGCTTCTTCGAATTTTTCCTTATAATCGGCATCATAGACCTCTTGGAAAATATCCTTGAAGCGATGGTCATATTTCTTGGAGATGGTATCCTTACTTGCAAACCAGATATCCTGATGGGTATCCAGCGCAAAATTAAAGCAGCTTCTCGCAAAGCTTTCGATAGAGGCATCCACATTATGCATCCCCTGAATAATGCCTGCGCTCTCACCGAATTGATGGATCAGCGCGCGGGTCTCATTGCCATCCCGATCGGTGCAGACCAGCTCACATTTGGAATCGGCAGGCACCTGCAGCTCGGTATTTTTATAGACATCGCCATAGGCATGGCGGGCGATGGTAATGGGCTTGGTCCAAGTGGGAATATAGGGGGTAATCCCTTTAACGATGATGGGGGTGCGGAAAACCGTCCCGTCCAAGATGGCGCGAATGGTGCCGTTGGGGGATTTCCACATCTCCTTCAGATTATATTCGGTCATTCTGGCCGCATTGGGGGTGATGGTGGCGCATTTTACCGCCACGCCGTATTTTTTGGTGGCCTCTGCGGAATCAAAAGTAACCTGATCGTTGGTCTCATTTCGATGCTCAAGGCCCAAATCATAATATTCGGATTTTAAGTCAACATAGGGATAAATGAGAATATCCTTGATCATCTTCCAGATGATCCGCGTCATCTCATCTCCATCCATCTCCACCAAGGGCGTTTTCATTTGAATCTTAGCCATTTTTATTCTCCTTTCTTGGTATAAGCCAGCAAGCTTCCCGCCTTCAGAATCGCTTTTTGCCGATCGGTGAAGGCGCAGGTCAGAGGAATCTGCTGCCCCTTTGTCTCATCCAGCAGCAACATCTTGCCGCTCTCCATCCCTGCATAAATATCCTTGATGGTCAGCCGATCTCCCTGCTCGATTTTTTCATAATCCTCGGGATTCTCGAAGGTGAGGGGCATAATGCCGGCATTGATCAGATTGGCGATATGGATTCTGGCAAAGCTTTTGGTAATGACCGCCCGTACTCCCAAATAAAGAGGCACCAGCGCGGCATGCTCGCGGGAAGAGCCCTGCCCATAATTGCTTCCGCCGATAATGATGCTCTCCCCTGCCGCCTTTGCCCGCTCAGGGAAGCTCTTATCGCAGACGCCGAAGCAGAACTGAGAAAGATAGGGAATATTGGAGCGATAGGGCAAAATCTTTGCGCCTGCAGGCATGATATGATCGGTGGTAATATTATCCCCCACCTTCAATACCAGCTCTGCAGAAAGGGTATCCTCCTGAGGCTTGGCCTCGGGGAATTTCTTAATATTGGGGCCCCGCAAAATCTCAAGGCTCTTGGCCTCTTCGGGATCGGCGGGCGCAATTACAGCGCTATCATCAATCTTAAAGGCCTTCGGCATCTCCACCTTGGGGCTCTCTCCCAAGAGGGTGGGATCGGTGATCTCGCCGGTAAGAGCGGCTGCGGCTGCAGTCTCGGGGGAGACCAGATAAACCTTGCCGTCGGCAGTGCCGCTTCGGCCCTCAAAGTTGCGGTTGAAGGTTCTCAGAGAAACTCCTGCGGAATTGGGGGAGAAGCCCATGCCGATGCAAGGCCCGCAAGCGCACTCCAGCACTCTTGCGCCGCTTGCCAAAATATCGGAAAGAGCGCCGCAATCGGCCAGCATGGAAAGGACCTGCTTGGAGCCGGGAGAGATGGAAAGGCTTACATCCGGAGAGATGGTCTTGCCCTTCAGAATTGCGGCCACTTTCAGCATATCATAAAGAGAAGAGTTGGTGCAGGAGCCGATGCAGACCTGATCCACCTTCGTACCCTTCAAGGAAGAGACCTTCACCACATTATCGGGAGAATGGGGGCAGGCGATAAGCGGCTCCAGAGTAGAAAGATCAATCTCAATGATGCGATCATATTCTGCATCGGGATCGCTCGCCAAAGGCTTCCAAGCATCCCCTCTTCCTTCCGCCTCAAGAAATGCTTTGGTGATCTCATCAGAGGGGAAGATGGAGGTAGTGGCGCCAAGCTCGGTGCCCATATTGGTGATGGTGGCACGCTCGGGGACAGAAAGGCTCTTAATCCCTTCGCCGCCCCATTCGATGATATATCCCACACCGCCTTTTACCGATAAAATCCGCAAAATCTCAAGGCTGACATCCTTGGCAGTAACAAAATCACGAAGTTTGCCCGTAAGATTCACCTTCATCATTTTCGGCATGGTAATATAATAAGCACCGCCGCCCATGCCTCCCGCCACATCCAAGCCGCCGGCGCCAAAGGCCAGCATTCCGATCCCGCCGCCGGTGGGGGTATGGCTATCGGAGCCGATGAGGGTCTTGCCGGGGATGCCGAACCGCTCTAAATGGACCTGATGGCAGATGCCGTTGCCGGGGCGGGAAAAATAGATGCCATGCTTTTTGGCAATAGATTGAATAAAGCGATGATCATCGGCATTTTCGAAGCCGCTCTGCAGGGTATTATGGTCGATATAAGCCACACTTCGCTCGGTGCGGACCCGATCAATGCCCATGGTCTCAAATTCCAGATAGGCCATGGTGCCGGTAGCATCCTGCGTCAGAGTCTGATCGATCCGAAGAGCAATCTCCTCCCCTGCTTTCATGGTGCCGCCGAGAAGGTGGTCTTTGATGATTTTTTGCGCAATTGTAAGTCCCATTTTTCTGTTATCCTTTCATGATATGGTTCTTGGCATTTTCCGTATGCCGCAAGATCGCCTCTGCCGCCGCCTGCTCATCATGGGCGGCAATCGCCTCATAGATGGCCCGATGCTCCTCCACAGAAGCCTGGGCGCGGCTATCATTTTCCACCGAGCGCTTGCGATAGCGCTGGGCTTTTTTATGAAGGGGGGTCAGGGTATCGTAAAGAACCGTGCTGCCGGAAAAACGGTAGATCAGCTCATGGAATTTACTGTCCATCCCCTTAATATGATCGCTATCATGCTTGCCAAGATAAAATTCCTGCAGCTCTAAAGTCTCTTTAAGCTCTGCCAACTGCTCTTCGGTAATCCCTCTTGCAGCTTTTGCCGCCGCAAGGCCCTCGGTGCGAAGGCGCAGCTCCAGAATATCCTCCAGATCTTCGCGGGTAATGCCCAATACCTTCAGGCTCTTTCCGCTCTCTTCCACCAGATGCTCCTGCTGCAAGCGGCGAAGAGCCTCCCGAATCGGCGTGCGGCTTACGCCCAACTCTTGGCAAAGATCCATCTCTGCCAAATTATCGCCTCGGCTGTATTTCCCGCTGAGAATATCCGTCTCCAGCCGTTCAAATACCTGATCGGCCAATGTATAGGTTTTATGTTCGATCATCGGTCAAACTCCTTTTTCAATGTTTCCCATTTTGCTTCCAGCTCATGGGTGGTCAGCGCCGTCTGGCGGCCATCCTCATATTCCTGATCTACCCATTCCTTCATGGCAAGGACAATGGGATCCTTTTTGCCCACCATCGCATTGCCTTCAAGGCCATAATGCTCATTGATCCAATAAGCAATTCCCGCAAGGCCGCTTGTTTTGCTGATCAATACCGAAGCAGGGCGGTTTAAGATCTTTTTGGTATCGAAAATATTATAGATCTCCTCATCCTTCAAAAGGCCGTCTGCATGAATCCCCGCTTTGGTTACATTGAAATTCTCGCCGATAAAGGGGGTCATCACCGGAATCTGATAGCCGATTTCTTTTTTGAAGAACTCGGCAATCTCGGTAATGACGCGAGGATCCATTCCATCGAAGGAGCCTCTCAAAGAGGCATATTGCATCACCATCGCCTCCAAGGGCACATTTCCCGTCCGCTCCCCGATGCCAAGCAAAGAGCAGTTGACCGAGCAAGCGCCGTAAAGCCATGCAGTTGCCGCATTGGCCACCGACATATAGAAATCATTATGACCATGCCATTCCAGCATCTCGCTGGGCACTTCCGAATAATGCTGCAAGCCATAAATAATGCCGGGCACGCTGCGGGGCAGGGAAACCTCGGTGAAGGGGACGCCGTAGCCCATGGTATCACAGGCGCGGATTCTTACGGGGATTCCCGCATCGCGGCTCATCTTCATCAGCTCATTGACAAAGGGGACCACAAAGCCAAAGAAATCCGCTCTGGTGATATCCTCCAGATGGCAGCGGGGCATAACCCCTGCTTCAAAGGCCTGCGCGACGGCCGCAAGATAGGTATCCATGGCCTCTTTGCGGCTCATTTTCAGCTTTTTGAAGATATGATAATCGCTGCAAGAGACCAAAATGCCCGTCTCCCGCACACCAAGATCCTTAACCAACTTAAAATCTTCCTTATTGGCCCGAATCCATGTGGTGATCTCGGGGAAACGAAGCCCCAGCTCCTGACACCGGCGCAGAGCTTCCCGATCCTTTTCGCTATAGACGAACATCTCTGTCTGCCGAATGATTCCGTAGGGCCCGCCCAATTTAGAAAGCAGCTGATAGATCTTGACAATCTGATCTACCGTATAAGGCTCTACCGACTGCATTCCGTCTCTCAAAGAGGTATCGGTAATCCAGACCTCCTTGGGCATTCCGATGGGCACCCGCCGATGATTGAAAGAAACCTTCGGCACATCGGTATAGCTATAAAGATCCCGATAAAGGTGAGGCTCTCTCACATCCTGCAGCTCATATTTATAGTTTTCATCCTCCAGCAAATTGCTTTTGGAAGATAATTCCAACATTCTGACTCCTCCTGACTCTTTTTAGGTTTGTATACAATTATACTTATATATATTGTATTTGTCAATCCAAATATGCATGAAAAATCCGCAAAAGAGCTCCCTTCGTAAGGAAATAAGCGTCTTAAAATCCGAAAATATAGCGCAAAACCGCTTCTTCCTTACGAAGGGAGCCCCAAGGACTTTTTTGTCTATTTAGTCTATTTTCTTGGCTACTACCACCAATCTCCCCTCATTCAGCGTATATTCGCAGGTAGAAAGGGTAATCAGCCGGTCGCCGTACTCTGCGCTGACCCCCGTCTCATAAAAGGCGCGCTTTTTGCAAGCAGAGATAAAGGCGTCATATTCTTCTTTAGAAGAGGCATCCTTAAAATCATAGTAGCGAAAATGGTTTTTATCGGTGAGGCTGACCTTAAATGCCGCCACAATTTCATAAGTACCGTATTCTTTCAAAGTATCAAATCGAATGGTCTTATGCTGCTCGTAGAATTTTTTGCGGGCATATTTGGCCACATCCGTAAACATCGTCCCGTAGCGGGTATGATGCCCGTAAATGATAATATTATCGCTTTTCTTCCAATCACAACCTTCTCCTACATAAGGAGTGCCGTAGCGGCTTTCTTTTCCGTTGAAATCCCGATGAAGATAATAATTCGGCTCCTCACTTTGGACAATCGGATAGTCCACCTTCGTCCCCTCAATGGTCAGCCAGCCGATGAAATCTTGATTCTTTTCCTTGAACGCACTGTATTTTTCCTTGGGCGTTGGCGGCTTTTCTTCCTTTTGATCCTCTACCTTCTGCTCAAGCTCTGCTTTTTCTTCCTGCATCTCCCCATAAAGCGCGGTATTCTCCTTTGCCTCTTTATAATAGCGAAAGATCATATAAGCAGATACCAAAAATACCCCGATCAAAAGAATCTCAACCAAAGTTAAAATTGTTTTTTTAGCCTTCATTTTTTATTTCCTCGCAAAGAGAATGGGCATAATGGAGAAAGCCCATATCATTGGGATGAAGATAAAGATCGGAGAAGAATTCCGAAAGGTGGGGCGTAAGCGGATAGCCGCCAATCACCCGCACATTGGGAAGATCCGCCACCAGCTCTTCAATCACGCTCTCCATCGCCCCGTGAGGCACGCCGATGGGCCGCTCTTCCTCGCCATCCTTCCGCCAGATGGGGGTGATGGCATAGATTTTGCTCTTGGGATATTGCTCCGATAAAGTAGCATAAAAGCTTCTGCAATTTTCGGCAAAGCTCTCCATGGTGCGGCAGGACCAATCATTGGTCCCGTA
>JAZMZQ010000198.1:0-3212 GCA_045586045.1 Eubacteriales bacterium | reverse complement strand
CTGCGGGTAAGAACCGCATGCTCTAGCCAACTGAGCTATACCGCCATAACAGAACGTGTTATATGATACACTAAAACACACCTTTTGTCAACATATTTTTATAAAAAAGTTATTTTTTTTATGGTTTTGTTTATCCTATGAGTGGAGGTGAGTCCATGAACTCGGAAGAGAAAACATCGGCTTCGGAAAAGGAGATGAATGAGATTTGCGAAATGGGGATGGCGGATACCGAGAGCGGTATTCAGGTCCTTACAGTAATCGGGCAGATTGAAGGGCATTTTCTTGCTCCGGAGCAAAATAAAACCACCAAATATGAGCATCTTTTGCCGATTTTAGTTTCGATGGAGGAGAGCAAAGAGACCAAAGGCGTGCTGATTCTTCTTAATACAATGGGGGGAGATGTGGAAGCGGGCCTTGCGATTGCAGAGCTGGTGGCATCCATGAATACGCCTACGGTCTCGCTGGTGTTGGGCGGAGGCCATTCCATCGGTGTTCCGCTGGCTTGTGCGGCTCGCCGCTCTTTTATTGTACCCACCGCTACCATGACCATTCATCCTGTCCGCGCAACCGGCACCATTATCGGCGTGCCTCAAAGTCTGCGGACTTTGGAAGAAATGCAGCAGAGGATTTGTAATTTCATTGTAAAAAACTCCCGTATTCCCCTTGATCGCCTTCAGCAATTGATGACACAGGTTGGCAATATGGTTACGGATGTGGGGACTATATTAGGTGGAGAGCAGGCGGTGGCAGAAGGTTTAATTGATGGCGTAGGGGGGCTGAATGAAGCATTGGCGGCTTTGAAAGAAATGATTGAAAAAGAAGAGCATAAAGAGTATAATAATAAACATGGATAAAATTATTAAAGCAAAAAATGAAAATATTGAAAAATTGGCAGCCCTCTTTGCCAAAGGATTTATGAAGGATCCGCTATTTTGCCATTATATCCCATATGAAGAAGAAAGGGAAGGAATTCTGAATCAGATCTTCCGCAAATATCTTTATGATTGCTGGGATATTCTTACGGTTTATCAGACAGTGGATGGAGATGCTGCCCTCTGCATCTACCCGCCTCAAGGAGAGCCTACCGAGCGGATGATGCTGCCCGCTTCTTTGCAAGGTGTATATGAGCGGATCAGCCAAGCAGTGGCTCCCCAATTCTATGAGGATTATCTTACTTTGGATCTATTGGCAGTGGATGAGCAAGCCAGAGGAAAGGGCTATGCCCGCTCTTTAATCGAGGCCTTTATTCGTGAATCAAGAAAAGCGGGGAAGAAAGGCGTTGTGGAGATCTATAATCCTCATAATGTGGCTTTTTATGAAAAGATGGGCTTTAAGCTTGCCCATATTCAACCGTTGGGCGATACTTTAAGCGCCTATCTTCTGGAGGTATAAATGACGGTCCTTTCATTGAAAAATTTAATGATGGAATTTGGGGACCGTCGGGTATTGGATCAGATTACTGTCGCCTGCGAGGAAGGGGCGGTAGTAGGCCTTATCGGTAGCAACGGTGCCGGAAAATCCACTCTTTTTAATGTACTTGCAGGGGAGCTTGAGCCAACTGATGGGCTTGTAGAGCTGCATCCCAAGCTGCGAATCGGCTACCTTCGCCAGAATAGCGGGCTTGAGAGCGGCAAGACCATTCTGGAGGAATTGCGCAGCGTGGTATCGGATGCGCTGGATGCGATTGAAGCATTGCCTAAAACGCAGGACCCAAAAGAATATGCTCGATTGCAGGCGATCATTGATGCCGCCGATGCATATCATATCGATGTGCGGATTCATACCGTACTGCAAGGGCTTGGCTTTGGAGAGCGGGATCTTTCCATGCGGGTAGAGGAACTCTCGGGAGGAGAGATGACCCGCCTTGCCATCGCAAAGCTTTTGGTGGAGCAGCCGAATCTTTTGCTCTTGGATGAGCCGACCAACCATTTGGATTTTCGCACCATCGCATGGCTGGAGACCTACATAAGCAATTATAAAGGGACGGTCATTGTCGTTTCCCATGATCGGTTTTTCTTGGATCGGTGCGTCAGCGAGATCTGGGATATGGAGCAGGGCACTTTGCGCCGCTATCGCGGGAATTATACCGCCTTCAAAGAGCAAAAAGCCCTATGGCTCAAGGAGCAGGAGCGGCTTTATGAAAAGCAGGAGCAGACCGTAGCGAAGCTGACCGATTATATCGATCGCAATCTTGTGCGAGCCTCTACCTCTGCGATGGCGAAGAGCCGCCGAAAGCAGCTGGAGCGGATGGAGCGGATGGAAAAGCCCAAAACAGTTGTCCGCCGCTTGAATCTTAAATTTCCTGTTGATCGGGCAGGAGGCAACGATGTATTGAATTGCAAGGATCTTACCGTAGAGGTGGGAGAGGGGCATCGCCTCTTTACCGATCTTTCCTTTCGGATGCAAAAGGGTGAAAAAATTGCCATTGTCGGCGATAATGGAACCGGCAAGACCACGCTTCTTCATACGCTCTTGGGAGAGCTTGCGCCGTTGAGCGGAAAAATTCGATGGGGCGCAGGGGTGGAGCAGGGCGCCTTTCGGCAGGCCATCCATTTTGAAGATGAAAACCGCACTGTTTTAGAAGAATTTTCTGAATATTTCCCATCGCTTACCTATCAGGAACTCCGCGAAGCGTTAGCAAGAGTTTCCTTCTTGGGGGAAGAGGTGGATCTTAAGGTCGGCACCTTGAGCGGCGGTGAGCGTGCTCGTTTTCAACTCGCTGTATTGATGCTTCAGCGTAAAAACACCCTTCTTTTTGATGAGCCGACCAACCATTTAGATCTTCCTGCAAGGGAAGAGGTGGAGCGCGCTTTGGCAGAGTTTTCGGGCAATTTATTGGTCGTATCGCACGATCGCTATTTCCTCTCTCAAGTGCCAACCAAGATTTTGAAATTGGATCAAAAGGGCCTTCATCTTTTGAAAACCATTGAGGAATATTGGCAAGAGGAAAAGGCCGAGGAGGCGGCGCCGACCAAGGAGAAAAAAGCCCCTTCCGGCAATTATAAGAGCAAGGAAGATCGGGCAAAAGAGGCCGCCCGCAGGCAGCAATTAAGTAAATTGGAGCGCCGCCTTGAAGAAATTGAAAAATCCCTATCCGAGCTGGAAGGCCGAATGAGTGCTGCAGAGGCAGATTATGAAGCATTGCAGAAAATCTGCGCGCAGATGGAGCAGCTACGCGCAGAGCAGGAGGAACTAACCGAAGAGTGGCTTTT
>JAZMZQ010000197.1:0-1978 GCA_045586045.1 Eubacteriales bacterium | reverse complement strand
ATCAGACGGATCAATTCCTACCACAAAGTTACTATCATTTCTTAAATAGATAGATAAATATCCGTTTCCACAGCCAACGTCAAGAATATTTCTTCTGTCACCGATCGTTTTTTTGATCCATTTATTATAAGCCAAATTGTGATTCCAAGGCAATTTATTATTCATTCAAGTCTCACCGTTCATTTTCTTCTCAATCGTAACACAAGAGGATGTCAGCATTCTTCTTATTCTTCCGCAAAGGTTACGCAAGGATTTGAATGTTTCTTCATCAATGATTTCTGATTTGTGCATCAGTTTAAGCCAACTTTCCGTTTCAACACACTCTTTGCGGGCGATTTTGAATTTTGAAAGCATATCTGCAAGGCTTTGAGGGTATTGCGCTTCGGTGATGTTTGCAAAAACGCTGGAAGAAGATTTGCGGATTTGAAAAATAGTATTGGAATGACTTCCGCGAGGTAGAGTTTTACAAAGTTTTTCCACCTTAACTGCAAGTTCCTCGGAATATTTCATTAAAAGGTTTTCGCTCATAATTACCTCCAATCAACGCGAAGCGTTGCATGAAATCCGCCGCAGGCGGTATGGAATCATCACGAAGTGATGGATGGAATCAATGCGTAAGCATTGTATGTAATCAAACCCGAAGAGGGGTGTATACAGCCTTACGGCTGATGCCATACTGTGCTTCGCACAAATTACATACAATCCGCATTACGCGGATTGATTACATGCCAAACCCTTCGGGTTTGAATAAAAAATCCTCGTTCTTGGGAACGAGGATTTTTTGGCGGAGAAAGAGGGATTTGAACCCTCGCGGCGGTTGCCCACCCTACGCCCTTAGCAGGGGCGCCTCTTCGGCCTCTTGAGTATTTCTCCGTATTGGCTGAAGTATCATTCAATTTTGCTATTTGATTATATACGATGGGAGAAGGATTGTCAAGCCCATTTTCAATCTTCATTAAAATTCTTCCTATTGATTTTATCGGTGAAATATATTACAATCGTTGTATTCCGGAAGAGGGGAGGAAATAGTTTCATATGAAGATCGTTGCCACCATGATCGGCTTGACTGCAGTTGTTCTTTATATTTTGAGTTATCAGATGAAGCATCGCAAGGGGATTATCTTTTGCAACGGTGCTGCTGCGATTCTTTACATTACGCAATACATCCTTCTCTCTGCCTTTGAAGGGGCGGCGATGGATCTATTAGGCCTTCTTCCCAACCTTCTTGCCGCCAAAAAGGAGCATCCCTTTATCCAAAAGCGATTGAAATTATTGGTGGTCCTCTCCAATCTTTTGATCATCGGGGCCGGAGCTTTCCTTTATAAAAATATCTTCAGCCTTCTCGCCATCGCAGGTGTTCTTTTGGAAAAAGGCGCCCTTTGGCTGACCAAGGAAAAGAGCATCCGCATGGTCTCCCTTATGGCCACTCCTTGCTGGCTGATCTATAATCTTTCGGCAGGGGCCTTTGGCTCTGCCCTCGGCAATATCCTTGCGGCAAGCTCCATTGTTTTAGCGTTTTATCGTTATGATTGGAAAAGTAAAAAGCAGCCGGAGGAGGCGGAAAAATGAAAAAAGATTTATGGATTCAGGCAATCTCGAAATATATCATCGGTATTTTAATAGTAGGTTTATTGATATTTTTGCCTGCAGGCACCTTTTCTTATACCAATGGCTGGCTTTTGATGGCCATTCTTTTTATTCCCATCTTTTTTGCAGGGCTGATTTTGCTATGGAAAAATCCCGCTCTTTTGGAGAGCCGCTTAAAGAGCAAGGAGAAGCAGGGCGGGCAGGGGATGCTGGTAAAGCTTAGCGGGCTGATGTTTCTTGGCGGCTTTATTGCGGCAGGCTTGGATTTTCGCGCGGATGGACCGTCGTTGCCCCGATGGCTTTCTATCGCAGCGGCAGTGCTGTTTTTGGCATTTTACCTTCTTTACGGAGAGGTGATGCGGGAGAATACTTATCTTTCCCGTACCATTGA
>JAZMZQ010000196.1:0-7174 GCA_045586045.1 Eubacteriales bacterium | reverse complement strand
TAATGATAACACAAAAAAACAAAAGAACTTGATTTAATTTAGTTCTTTTGTTTTTTTATTTTTCTAATACATTTAGTTGATGAAAATTGGTGCAAATTTGGTGCAAAACTTTATGAAACAACATAAACTTTTTGCAACAACATTCAATTTTGCCGAAACAAAACCACACAATATAAACGATTTTCAACGATATTACACGATATAAACGGTACACCGAAAACTCCAAGAGATAACAGACTGTGCTTTATCTCTTTCTTATGTTCAAATCTCCAAAGTATTTTCTCCTTCTTTTGTTCTTTCACGTAATAATGTACAATTTTGAAAAACTGAATCCCTTTGCATTGACAAAATATTATATATTATGATATACTATTTTTTGTTTTAAGGTTCTTTGCAACTGACGGAATAAGTGGTGTACCACAAGGGAACAAAGGACTGTATTGCCGACCGTCTGGGCGCCCTATTCCTGCTTAGGAATAGTGCGCCCTTTTCTTTTTACGGTAATAATAAAGGAGGATTGATTTCATGAAAAAAGTAGCAGTCATGATGGGAAGCGATAGTGATCTGCCTATCGTACAAAAAGCATTGGATACCCTTTCTTCCTTCGGTGTACCCTATGAGGCGCATGTCTTTTCTGCCCATAGAACACCTGAGCAAGCAAGAGATTTCAGTCGTGCTGCCAGAGCGAATGGCTTTGGTGCAATCATTTGCGCTGCCGGTATGGCGGCTCATCTTGCGGGTGCTGTGGCAGCAAATACCACTCTGCCTGTAATCGGCATTCCCATTCAATCTAAAGGGCTCGGCGGCATGGACGCCCTCTTATCAACTGTAATGATGCCTCCCGGAATCCCGGTAGCTACTGTTGCAATTGATGGGGCAGTTAATGCCGCTTTATTATCGATTCAGATTCTTGCGGTAGAGGATCAAGCCCTTGCTGCAAAGCTGGATGAGAAGAGAGTGAAGGATGCAGAGGTTGTATTGGCGAAGGATGCCGCCCTGCAAAAATAAGTTTGAAATTTTATTTATATAAAGGAGAACAAAAAAATGAAACTTGTTTACACCGGAAAGACCAAAGACGTATTTGCACTTGAGAACGGCAACTATCTTTTGAAATTTAAGGACGATTGCACCGGAAAAGACGGTGTATTTGATCCCGGCGAAAATTCTGTAGGCCTTACCATCGATGGTGTGGGCGATGTAAATCTTCGGATGTCCATTTATTTCTTTGAGAAGGTGAATGCGGCAGGGATCAAGACCCACTATGTGAATGCATCCCTTGAGGATACCACCATGGAGGTTCTTCCTGCTAAGGTATTCGGTAAGGGCCTTGAGGTAATCTGCCGCCATAAAGCAGTAGGAAGCTTCTATCGCCGCTATAGTGATTATATTGAGGAGGGCGCTGATCTGCCTGCATATGTTGAGATGACCTTCAAGAATGATGAAAAAGGCGATCCCTTGGTTACCAAGGATGGTCTTGTTGATCTTGGAGTAATGACCGATAAGCAATACGACGATATGAAGGAAATGACCCAGAAGATCACCCAGATTGTTGCTGATGATCTGAAAGAAAAGGGCTTGATCCTTTATGATATTAAATTTGAGTTTGGATATGATGCCGAGGGCAATGTAATGCTGATTGATGAGATCGCCTCCGGTAATATGCGGGTTTATAAGGACGGTCAGTATATTGATCCTATGACCTTGAGTGAATTGTTCTTTGCATAATTAGGAGGAGCGCATAATCTATGTGAGGATTTTTTGGAATCACCTCAAAAAATGAATGTTTGTCGGATGTCTTTTTCGGCATCGACTATCATTCTCATCTCGGAACCCGCCGAGCAGGGATTGCCGTTTACGATGAAGAGATCGGCCTTCAGCGGCAGATTCACGGTATTCAAAATGCCCCTTTTCGCACCCGCTTTGAGCATGTGCTTACAGAGATGGAGGGAAAGGCTGCAATCGGCTGTATCAGCGATTGGGATCCGCAACCGCTGCTGATCCGCTCTAAATTGGGTGCCTTTGCCATCTGTATCATCGGTAAGATCAACAATGCACAGGAACTGATCGATCAGTACCTTAAGGAAGAAAATGGCCATTTTGATGCCATGACCGGCGGCAATGTAAACGCTACAGAGCTGACCGCCGCGCTGATCAGCCAAAAGGAAAACTTTTTAGAAGGAATCCGCTTTGCGCAATCCATGATCGAGGGCACTGCTAATATCTTGATCATGACGAATAATGGCTCCCTTATTGCCGCAAGGGATAAGGTGGGCCGCTTGCCCGTGCTGATCGGAAAAGGCGAGGATGGCCATTGTGTTACCTTTGAATCCTTTGCCGCCACAAAACTGGGATTTGAAATTGTGAAGGAGTTGGGCCCCGGCGAGATCGTGGAGCTTGTCCCCGAGAAGATCACAGTGCTCAATGAAGCATCAGAAAAAAAGAAGATCTGCTCCTTCCTCTGGAGCTACTACGGCTATCCCACTTCCGGTTATGAAGGGGTCAATGTAGAGACCATGCGATATCGCAACGGCGCACTGATGGCCGAAAGTGATAAAGAAAAGGGAATCGCAGAGGAACTGGATTATGTAGGCGGAATGCCCGATTCCGGTATTCCTCATGCGATCGGCTATGCCAATAAGAGCGGCATCCCTTATGCAAGAGCCTTCATTAAATATACGCCCACCTGGTCGAGAAGCTTTACTCCCGTAAAGCAATCGGATCGGGATCGGGTGGCAAAGATGAAGCAGATTCCTGTTCATGATCTGATCCAGGATAAGAAATTGCTGTTTGTGGATGATTCTATCGTCCGTGGCACCCAGATCAAGGAAACGGTGGATTTCCTCTATGAAAACGGTGCAAAGGAAGTCCATATGCGATCTGCTTGCCCGTCTATCATGTTTGGGTGTAAGTATCATAACTTTTCCCGCTCTACCTCTGATATGGAGTTGATCGCGCGCAAGGTGATTATGGAACTGGAAGGGGAAGAGGGCTTTAACTACATTGATGAATATATCGATGATAAGACCGAGCGGGGAAAAGCCCTGCGTAAGACCCTTTGCGAGAGATTCAACTTTGCATCCTTGGAATATCAGTCCCTTGAAAATATTATTAAAGCGATAGGCTTGCCTGAATGTGATCTTTGCACCTATTGCTGGAACGGAAAGGAATAAGAAATGAACAATTCGAGATCTGAAAGTTATGCAGCAGCCGGTGTCGATATTACTGCCGGATATAAAGCAGTTGAATTGATGAAGAGCCATGTAGCTCGCACGAAAACTGCGGGCGCTGATATCGATATCGGTGGTTTTGGCGGTCTTTTTGTACCTGATATTGCAGGAATGAAGAAGCCTGTCCTTGTGAGCGGGACCGATGGTGTGGGCACTAAGCTGAAGATGGCCTTTTTGATGGACAAGCATGATACTGTCGGTATCGATTGCGTTGCAATGTGTGTCAACGATGTTATCTGCTGCGGTGCAAAGCCCCTTTTCTTCTTGGATTATATTGCTTGCGGCAAAAATGTCCCCGAAAAGATCGCCCAAATCGTATCCGGTGTAGCAGAAGGCTGCGTTCAGAGCGGTGCTGCCCTCATCGGCGGCGAAACTGCTGAAATGCCCGGCTTTTATCCTGTGGATGAATATGATCTTGCAGGCTTTGCCGTCGGTATTGTTGATGCCGAAAAGGTAATTGATAATAAGACCATGAAGGCAGGCGATGTGGTCATTGCACTGCCCTCCAGCGGTGTTCATTCTAATGGCTTCTCATTGGTCAGAAAGGTGTTTGATGTAGAAAACGCCGATATCAAGACCCCTCGCGCGGAACTGGGCGGTCTTTCTGTGGGTGAGGCGTTGCTGACTCCGACTAAGATCTATGTGAAGCCGATGAACGCCCTCTTTGAGGAGATCAAGGTCAAGGGTGTATCCCATATCACCGGCGGCGGCTTCTATGAGAATATTCCCAGAAGTATTCCCGATGGGCTGTGCGCTAAAATTGATAAGAGCGCTGTGCGCGTACTGCCGATCTTTGATTTGATTGCAAAAGTGGGCAACATTCCCGAGCGGGATATGTATAATACCTTCAATATGGGTGTTGGCATGAGCATTGTTGTCGCTCCCGAGGATGCCGAGCGGGCTCTTGCTGTTTTGAGTGAGCAGGGCGAGGAGCCTTATATCATCGGTACAATCATTGAGGGTGCAGAAAAGATCATTCTTGAATAAGGAGGATGCGATTGTGAGAGATTCGCAAACGCGGATAGCTGTATTGGTTTCCGGCGGCGGTACCAACCTTCAAGCGTTGATCGACGCTCAAAAAGCCGGAGTTCTTCAAAACGGCAAGATCGAGCTGGTTCTTTCCGGCAATCCGGATGCCTACGCGCTGGTTCGTGCTGAGAAGGCGGGGATTCCTGCTGTAACCGTAGGCAGAAAGGCTTGTGCAAATCGAGAAGAATTTGAAAGCAAGCTTCTTGCAGCGTTGGAAGAATATAAAATCGACCTTATTGTTTTGGCAGGATTTATGCATATTTTGTCGGCTGATTTTACCGGTCGATGGCCGGAGCGGATGATCAACGTTCATCCCTCCTTGATTCCGTCCTTTTGCGGCGAGGGCTTTTATGGGCTGAGAGTTCATGAGGCGGCCCTTCGCTATGGGGTAAAGGTTACGGGCGCCACGGTGCACTTTGTCAATGAAGTGCCGGACGGCGGGCGAATCATTGCTCAAAAGGCGGTAGAGATTCAAGAAGGGGATACCCCTGAAATTCTTCAAAAGCGCGTTATGGAAGAGGCGGAGTGGATTTTGCTGCCCCGCGCTGTCGAAAAGGTAAGTATGGCAATCAGAAAAGGAGAGCAGATATGAATATTTATGAAGTAAAATCAATGGGTGAGCGGATCGCAGGCAATAGCTATGTGGGCCGCGGAATTGTAATCGGAAAGACTGCCGATGGCAAAAAAGCCGCCGCTGCTTATTTCATTATGGGCAGAAGCGAAAATAGCCGTAATCGTATCTTTACGGAGAAGGAGGGCGCTGTTTATACCGAGCCCTTTGATCCTTCCAAGGTAGAAGATCCTTCCCTTATTATTTATGCCGCTCTTCGTGAGTATGAAAATAAATTAGTAGTTACCAATGGGGATCAGACCGATACTGTGGTTAATTTCCTCAAGCAGGATGGCACCTTTGCGCAAGCGCTTACTACCCGCGAATTTGAGCCCGACGGCCCCAATTGGACCCCTCGCATCAGCGGTATGCTTACCTTTGATGAAAAGGATTTTACATATGAGATGAGCATTTTGAAAAGCGCAGATGCAGAAGGAACTGCCTGCAATCGCTATCATTTTGATTATCCCTCTTTGGCAGGATTAGGCCATTTTATCCATACCTATGTATGCGATGGAAATCCCATCCCTACCTTCCAAGGGGAGCCTGAGCGTGTATCCATCCCCGATGATATCGATACCCTTACCGAAGATATCTGGAGCAACTTGGATGCCGATAATAAGATTTCTCTTTATGTGCGGTATATCGATCTGGCTACAGGGCAATCGGAGAGCCGCATGATCAATAAAAATTGTAAATAAGAAAAGGAGCAGCAAAATGAAAGAATTTGAATTAAAATACGGCTGTAACCCCAATCAGAAACCCTCTAAGATTTTTATGAAGGACGGCAGTGATCTGCCTATTAAGATTCTCTCCGGCCGGCCCGGCTATATCAACTTTTTGGATGCCTTTAATTCTTGGCAGCTTGTAAAGTAATTGAAAGCTGCTTTGGGCCAGCCTGCTGCTACTTCTTTTAAGCATGTAAGCCCCACCTCTGCTGCTGTTGGAAATCCTTTGAGCGCTGAGCTGAAGAAGGCTTGCTTTGTTGATGATATTGAAGGCTTGGACGAATCTCCCTTGGCCTGTGCCTATGCCAGAGCAAGAGGCACCGATCGTATGAGCTCTTTTGGTGATTTTATTGCGCTTTCCGATATCTGCGATAAGACAACCGCTTTGCTGATAAAGCGTGAAGTATCCGATGGTATTATTGCTCCCGGCTATACCGATGAGGCGCTGGAGATTTTGAAATCCAAGCGGAAGGGCAATTATAACATTATTGAGATTGATCCTGATTTCACTCCCGATCCTGTGGAGACAAAAGAAGTCTATGGAATTACCTTCCAGCAAGGTCGCAATGAATTCAAGATTGATGAAGAGCTTCTTTCCAATCTTGTTACCGAGAATAAGGCTCTGCCCTCTAAGGCCAAGCGTGATCTGATCATTGCTTTGATTACTTTGAAATATACCCAATCCAATTCTGTCTGCTATGCGGTGGATGGCCAAGCAATCGGCGTAGGCGCAGGCCAGCAATCCAGAATTCATTGCACCCGTCTTGCAGGCAATAAGGCGGATGTATGGCATCTTCGCCAGCATGAGAAGGTGCTGAATCTGCCCTTCCTGCCCACCCTTGGCAGACCGGATCGTGATAATGTAATTGATAGCTATATTAATAAAAATGAAGAAGATGTATGCAAAGACGGTGTATGGCAAAAGTATTTTACCACCCGTCCCGAGCCCCTCACTGCTGAAGAGGCAAGAGCCTATCTTGATTCTTTGAGCGGCGTGGCCCTCGGCAGCGATGCATTCTTCCCCTTTGATGATAATATTGAGCGTGCAAAGCGGAGCGGAGTTTCTTATATTGCACAGCCCGGCGGCTCTATTCGTGATGATGTGGTAATCAATTGCTGCGATAAATACGGGATGGCCATGGCCTTTACCGGTATGCGCTTGTTCCACCATTGATGGAAGAAGGAGAATAAGAGAATGAAATTATTGGTTGTGGGCGGCGGTGGCCGCGAGCATGCCATTATTAAAAAGTTAAAGGAAAATCCCAATGTAACCGAGATTTTTGCCCTCCCCGGCAACGGCGGCATGGCAGAGGATGCAACCCTTGTACCGATTGGTGCAAAAGAGATTGAAAAAATTGTAGAATTTGCGGTAAAAGAAAAGATCGACTATGCAGTGGTTGCTCCCGATGATCCGCTGGTACTTGGCGCGGTGGATGCTCTGAACGAAAAGGGGATTCCTTGCTTTGGCCCTAAAGCCAATGCGGCTATTATTGAGGGGAGTAAGGTCTTTTCTAAGGATCTGATGAAAAAATACGGGATTCCTACTGCGGAATATGCGGTCTTTACCGATTGCGGCGATG
>JAZMZQ010000195.1:0-12670 GCA_045586045.1 Eubacteriales bacterium | reverse complement strand
ACCCATTTTCAGATGGTCTATTGACAGGTATGGATATTTATATTTTTCGAGCAATTTTTGGGCAAGTGCAGTTTTGCCTGTATGCGATGCTCCTGTAATTAAAATAATCATTATCTCACCTACAAATTCTTATTTATCGGTGAGAGTATTATATCATTTTTCGCACCTTTTCTCAACCCCTTTTTCTTTGTTTACTGCGGTGTAAAATTTGTTTCACGAAAGGCCTTGACTTTTGCCATAGTTAGAGTTACCATACAGACGACAAAAAACTCCCCGAGTACGGCAGATACCGTATTCGGGGAGTATTTTTTGACCACATTTTATCCCACAGTGCCGTCCGGAGCACGTGGAAACAGTGGAACAATTGTGGTCAAAGAGCACAAACCAAGTCTATATTTTGTAGTGGAAAGCACTAAAAATAACTAAAAAAGACCAGATATTGTGTTTCTGTTTGCGTTTGGGAGCAAGATGCTGTAAGATCGAATTCTGACACTTTGACAAAAGGGGCCGTAAAAAAAGATTTTTTTCGGCCCCTTTTTATGCAATGATTCATCGAACATTAAGGTCTCTCTTTCTTTTTTTGCGTCCGATCAGATCATAGCTCATGGCGATCAGCGCCTTTATTTCCTCAAGGGAGACCGATCCATCCAGCAAAACCGTAATCCAATGCTCCTTATTCATATGATAGGCCGGAAAAATCCCCTTGCCGTCCGCAAGGCCCAGCATGGGATCCCGCTTCAGATTCAGCACCTCCACCGGTGCCTCTTCCGCAAGGCCCAATTTACGGCGAGAGATCCGCATCCACACCCCAAACCATTTCCCGCAGGGATGGCGCAGCGCTGCAGCATCGGGAAGATCCTTCCATAAAAATTCCGGAGAAACACCATAGGTTTCTTCTATATATTTCAATATTACTTCTGTCATATTACGATTCATTGACCTCTTTCCCGCAAAGATGCTCAATCGTCATGGCCAGAAGATAGGTCTTATCTGCAAATTGCTCGATCTCTCTTTGGATATAGGCTTCATCCTGCGTAAATTTATAACTAAGCTCTCGGGTGATCGTTGCGATCTGCTCAAGATCCTCGATAATCTCCACCTTCCCGAAGGCGATCACACTGCAGACATTCAGCGCCCATTCCCCCTCTTTGCGCACCCCTTTATCATAGGCGCAAAAATAAGCCTTATTCTGCTTTCTCAGCGCATCCAGCCGATGGCCCGATCTTCCGCAATGGAAATAAAGCTTTCCATCCGCTTCATTATAATAATGATTCATGGGCATGCCATAAGGATATCCGTCATCCCCCAGCACCGAAAGAACGCCGCGGGTTTCTTTTTTCAAAAGAGCGATACAAGTCTCTTGGGGCAGCTTATTCTTTTTTCTTTGCAGCTCACGAAACATCCCGATCATTCCTTCCAAGTGATCAATTCATCTGCGCTTTTTCTCTTCTTTTTACGCAAGGGATCTCCCTCCTTGGCATAGCCCAAAGCGATGACCAGCCGTGCCGCACCATCCAGCCCGCAAATCTTTCGCAGCTTGCTATCATCCAGCCAACCCAGAATACAAGAGGCCACGCCCTGCGCCTGCGCTTCAGCGGTGAGATAGGCAGCTGCAATCCCGATATCAATGGAGCGATAATCATTCTTTTTCAGCTTTGCGCCTACCCCCGCAGAGCGGCAATAGGGCTTCTCGGAGAGGACCAGCATCGCCGCCGCATCGTCTGTAAAATGATTCATCCCCATCCCCTGCGTTGCTTTCGCGACCGCTTTTGCCGACTCCCCGATACACATGGTGAAATGATAGGGTTGGCCGTTGCAAGCAGAAGGCGCAAGCCGCCCTGCTTCCAAAATCGCAGCAAGCTTTTCTTTCTCGATGGGCCGATCTTTATCAAAATTACGGCAGGATTGCCGCCCCGTTGCAATTTGCGAAAAATTCATCTTTTTTCTTCCTTTAATAAATTAATTTATTTTATTATACTGCACTTGCGCCAATTTGTCATCTTAAATTTCTTTTTTCTTGACGCAGCTCCATTTATTAATCTATAATAAAACCAACATTAAGAAAGGTTGCTTTTTTATGAAACGTCATTTTGATTCCCGCCTGATGCTGTTCATTTCCATGATCATGTTTGGCACGCTGGGGCCCTTTGTCCGCTTGCTTCCGCTCCCTTCCGGTGCCCTTGCCCTCTGCCGCGCCTTGCTGGCAGCCGCCATGATCGGTCTTTTCCTTTTTTTGAAAAAAGAGAAGTTCTCCCTCTCTACCATAAAAAAAGAGCTGCCCCTCTTGCTTTTATCCGGCGCAGCCATGGGCTTTAATTGGATTTTGCTTTTTGAGGCTTATAAATATACCACCGTATCGGTGGCAACCCTCACTTATTATTTCGCTCCCGTCCTGGTAACCCTCGCCTGCCCCTTATTATTTAAGGAAAAAATGGGCGCCAAGCAATGGATCTGCTTTGGGATGTCGACCCTCGGCATCCTGCTGATCACCGGCATCGGCCCCCTTTCTGCCGGCAGCAACCATTTCCTCGGCATCCTCTTTGGGCTCGGCGCCGCCTGCCTTTATGCCACCGTCATTCTGCTCAATAAATTTATTAAGACGGTCGGCGGGCTTCAGCGTACCTTTTTGCAATTCCTTGCCGCCATTCTTGTCCTGCTCCCATATGTGGGCTTCTCGGGCGGTGTCCCCTTGGGCGCCTTGAACCGCGCAGGCTGGATCTGCCTATTGATTGTCGGCCTCCTGCATACCGGCATTACCTATTGCCTCTATTTCACCTCTTTGAAGGATTTGAGCGGCCAAAAAGCCGCCATTCTCAGCTATATTGATCCGCTGGTAGCGGTCATCCTCTCGGTAACCTTGCTGGGCGAGCCCCTGAGCCTCCCTCAAATCATTGGCGGGCTTTTGATTCTCGGCTTCACCCTTTGGAATGAAATTAACCCTTCAAAAAAATAAAAAACCAAAAAAATTCGCAAAAATAAAGATAAAAACAGATTTTATTGTTGACTTTCCCGCAATTACATGGTAAAATCAAATCAAAACAAACAAAAAACAAACTATTTTTAAGCGAAGGAGACAATAAAAATGGTAAACGAATATGCCATCAAAAAAGAAATCTGCGAGATCGGCAAGCGGATCTATAACAGAGGCATGGTTGCTGCCAACGACGGCAACATCTCTGTAAAGATCAGCGACAATGAATTCCTCTGCACCCCCACCGGCGTGAGCAAAGGCTTCATGACCCCCGAGTATATCTGCAAAGTAGATCGGGACGGCAACGTTATTCAGGCCAACGGCAATTTCAAGCCCTCTTCCGAGATCAAAATGCATATGCGTGTTTATAAGGAGCGCCCCGATGTAAACGCTGTCGTACATGCTCATCCCATGTATGCTACCGGCTTTGCTATCGCAGGCATTCCCCTGACTCAGCCCATCATGCCCGAGGCTGTTATCACCTTAGGTTGCGTACCCATCGCTGAATACGGCACTCCCTCTACCGAGGAGATCCCCAACGCAGTATCCAAGTATCTGCAATCCTTCGATGCAGTATTGCTGGAGAATCACGGCGCTCTTTCTTATGCCGATAATCTGCTGGCAGCCTATCATAAGATGGAGTCTGTTGAATTCTATGCAAATCTGCTCTACATCTCCAAGCAGCTGGGCGGTCCTCAGGAGCTCAACGAGGCTCAGGTTCAGCGCCTTTATGAGATTCGCCGTCAGTTTGGCATGAAGGGTAAGCATCCCGCTGATCTTTGCCCCAATGTTCAGAGCGGCAAGCCCTCCTGCCATGGTTGCGGCGGCAGCTGCGGTGGTAATTGCGATCACGGCGCAGATCAGGATCTGGTTGCTGAGATCACCCGCCGCGTAGTGGAGCAGCTCGGGAAATAAACCCATGGATAATGAACGCTTAACCCTTTTGACCGAGCTGGTCGTAAAGGAGATCAAAAAAAGCACCGCCCCTCTCACCTTAGAGCGGGCGCGGGCTTTAAGCGAGGAAATCCGAAAAGAGGCGTCAAGAGTGGGCGTCAAGGCAGTGGTTGCCATTGCCGATCAAGCAGGCCACCCGATCTTGGTGGAATGTATGGACGATGCATATATTGCAAGCTATGATGTGGCGGTGCAGAAGGCCTTTACTGTCGTGGCGCTGAAAATGTCCACTGCAGCACTAAAGCCTTTGGCGCAGCCCAACCAGCCTCTCTACGGAATCCAATTTACCAATCAGGGCAAAATTGTCATCTTCGGCGGCGGCGAGCCCCTATGCGACGCCTTTGGAACTATCATCGGCGGTCTTGGGGTCAGCGGCGGCAGCGAAGAGCAGGATACTGCTCTGGCAGCCTTCGGCAAGAAGGTTTTTGAGCAATAATTTTTAGGCTATGAAGTGAGAATTGATCACTTGGCAATAGAAAATAATACAGGAGGAAAGAAAAATGGCACTTGAAGCATTAGGTATGGTTGAGACCCGCGGTCTGGTTGCCGCAATCGAGGCAGCAGATGCAATGGTAAAAGCAGCCAACGTGCAGCTCATCGGCACCGAGAAGATCGGCTCCGGCTTGGTATCTGTAATGGTTCGCGGCGATGTAGGCGCTGGTAAGTCGGCTGGTGAAGCCGGCTCTCAGTCTGCTTCCCGTCTGGGCGAGCTGATTGCTACTCATGTGATCCCCCGTCCCCACGAGGATGTGGAAAAGATCCTGCCCTCTTTGAAATAAGAGCATTTACCGAGGGAGCAGTGATGCTCCCTCGGCTTATTTAAGCTGAAAATATATATTTTCAGCTTAAATAAGCCGTTTATATCGAAATCGGTTCAATATTTTGAAAGGAGCGCCTTTGCCAATGATTGTCGGATCAGTAGTCGGAAGCGTTGTATCCACCAAGAAAAATGAAAAGCTGATCGGCTGCAAGCTGATGATCGTAGAGCCTATGGAAGGAATGGCAGGGGCCAAGGAGCGGCTGATCGCTGTCGACAATGTGGGCGCAGGAATCGGCGAGATTGTCTTAGTTGCGCAAGGCAGCGCCGCCCGCATCGGATGCGCCAAAGAAACCGCTCCCATTGATGCCGCAATCGTAGGAATTGTGGATAGCGGCACCGGCATTTATTAATATCATCTCTTAATAGGAGGATTATCATGGCATACGACGCAAGTTTAGTCGCAGAAATTGTAAATCGCGTAATGGCTCAATGCGGAGCCGATACAAATCAAAACGGCAGTGTCCCCGTCGGCGTTTCCAACCGTCATATTCATCTTTCCGAGCAGGATGTGGAAACCCTTTTCGGCAAAGGCTATCAGCTGACCCCTTGCAAGGATCTTTCTCAGCCCGGCCAATACGCCTGCAAAGAGGTTTTGACCATTGTGGGCCCTGCCATGCGGCCCATTGAAGGGGTTCGGGTATTAGGGCCGGTACGTTCCGCTTCTCAAGTGGAGATCTCCCGTACCGATTCTTTCACGCTGAAGGTAAAGCCTCCCGTTCGTGAATCGGGTGATATCGCAGGAAGCGCGCCTATCACCATTATCGGGCCGAAGGGCGTTGTCGCCTTAAAAGAAGGATGCATTATTGCCAACCGCCATATCCATATGAGCGAAGAGGAAGGAAAAGCCTTCGGCCTGAAGGATGGCGACTATGTGAATGTGGAAGCCAACGGCGAACGCCGCACCACCTTCTATGATGTGCAGGTGCGGGTCCATAAAGCCTTCCGATTGGAAATGCACATTGATACCGATGATGCCAATGCCGCAGGAATCGGCAACGGCGCTAAAGTAAAGATCATCAAATAATTATCAGCAAGAAATAAAGAGCGTTAAAACGAAAGTTTTAACGCTCTTTCTATTTACTTTTTCAAATTGATATGTTACAATAATTATGACCTATTTTTGTATATTTTAAGTTTATATTAAAAGTTTTATTTTAAGAAGGAGCAATTATGATCGATAAAATCATAGAAAAAGCAAAACTTTCAGCTCCAAAAAAAGGAGCCTCAAATGAGCATCCTACTCTGCTGATCTGCCAAAAGGGTGCTTTTTGCGCCATCGCAGGAGAGGAGGCTTATGAGCTTCAATCGGGAGAGGCTCTTTGGATTCCGGCCCATACCTTTTTCTCTATCTATCAGTTTGAAGAGAATAGCCTTTGCCTTTCCTTCTCCTTCGAAGGAAAAGCCATAGATGCCCCCATCTGCTCTAAAGTCGCACCCTCTCTGGCGCGGCATCTTTACGAATGGATGGATGGGGAAGAATGTAAACCCCTGCTGGAATTGATCCTTCTTCGCATGAGAAAAGAGCCTTCTCTTGCCCCTATAAAAAATAAGCGGGATTTATCCTTCTTTTTTGAAGCTGTTGCCCAATTAGAGCAGGATTTGATTAATCCCCCTTCTCCGGAAGCCTTGGCAGAGCACCTTGGCATCAGCCTCTCTTCTCTGAAGCGGCTCTTTGCCAATCTCATCGGGATCGGCGTTCACGAGTATTTGATTGATCGAAGAATCGACCTTGCCAAGCAATTTTTGAGAGCAGGAAAATCTGTAACCGAGACGGCCGCCCTTTGCGGTTTTTCCAATCAGGCCTATTTTTCTGCCGCTTTTAAGAAAGCCACCGGCCATTCCCCCAAGGAACACTTGGAAAAGAAAAATCTTCCCCAAAAGACCGAGAAGAAAGCGCCCCAAAGCCCAAAGCCGAGAGAGATGCCAAACTATCTTTTGTGATCCATTTTCATATATTAGCATTTAATTTTTGCATTTTTATATAACAAAAGCCGCATTTTATTAAAATGCGGCTTTTTCAATACATCAACGAAGAGATGAAATTTTCATAGGCATCATCAAAGGCTTCATAGGGAGAAGGATTACCGCCGTTGGTGCTTTTGCATTGATTATCGGAATATTCCATGCCGATTGCAAAAAGCTCGCCTACCAAAAGATCTACTCCTGCGCTTTGGGCGATGGCGCAAAAAGATATCAGCGGTTCTTGCTGCGCCTTGGTTGCCAAAAGCTTTTCCCGCAATTCGGGATCTGCCTTTGCAAGGGCCGTCAGCCGATCTAATTTCTGAAAGGTATTCACCCGCTATCATCTCCTTAAAACAATAAGGGGCGCTTCATGCGCCCAACATATTTATTATAGCAAACCAATATTCCCCTCGTCAATCCCCCAATTGGATTTTCTCCCCTTTGCCTAAATTTCGGCAAAATATTTTAGAAAATCTGCGAATAGACTTTTTTTATTTTCTATGGTATTCTTTAATCAGAAAGAGAAGAGATCTAAAAAGGCTTAAAAAGGTTGCTCGCTTTACAGCCGCACCGTAGTGCGGAAGACCCTCGAAATTTATATAGATTTTTAGGAAGGTTCAGTTCACAGCCGCAGCCGAAAAGACGGAAATAAGCCTGAAAAGAAATACGAAAGAAAGAGAGGGAATCGTTTTGGAACCTGCAAATTCAATGAAATAACCCTTGATCGAAGGCATGACGAGAAAGTGCCAAGATCAAGGGTTATTTCATTTTTTGGGATCATACGATTTGTAATATTTTTATCATATATTCCTTTTTGTAAATCGTTTTATCAAAAACCATTAAAAAAGGAACTCCCTCGGGAGTTCCTTTTTAGTTTTACAATTTTCCAAAACCTTTCAAATAAGATGCGCAAAACCGCTCAAATAAGATGAAGATCTCCATTTCTTCACTCCCTCGGCTATACCGAGGGATGAAAAATGGAGAAGACATAAAAAAGAACCTGCCGAAGCAGGTTCTTTCATTATTTTAGTCGGCCTTCGCTCATTTCAGCGGTTTTCTTATTTGAGAGCTTCGGATACAGCTACTGCCACGGCCACGGTCATGCCTACCATGGGGTTGTTACCTGCGCCGATCAGACACGTCATCCGGGTGCACATCGAATAACGTCTGCAAAAGTGCCGGATAGGTTTCGTTTGTAACGCCATACGTATTTATCACCGTATCTGCAAGTGCCGGAAAATGCTTATGGAAATACGGATGATGTAAGCACACAAAAATACAAGGAGTGCCAAACTTGGTCCAACCGCCCATCAAATTACGTGCCAAAGCACCATGTGGACGCAGCACATTAGTTCCGTATCCGAATCGATTGGTAAAGGTGCAGATTATAGCATCATATTTGCCCTCCTCTGCAATGCGGGCCAGTGCCGACGGTCCGGGATCTCTTGAAAATTCTACGTCGTATCCTGCCAGCTTCATTGCCTCCAACAAATCGGCAACACCACCATCACACCCATCATACCCATTAGAAAAATCAGTGAGCAGAATCTTACTCTCGGGAGAAAGAGGAAGTAATCCTTCTCGATCACGGACAACAGTCATACTGCGTTCCACTACCTCTTTGACCAATGCAGAAGCATCAAGTTCTATATTGGATTTAGGAGCGAATTCTTCGCAAATCTGACGGCAGAAGCAGAGGCAACGATAGGCACGATTCTGCAAAATTTCGCGAGGCAAAAATCCTTCGTTAACCAATTTTTCCATTTGCTCAAAAAATCGGTCTGTGGTTTTTGCGAAAAGTAAAATATCACCGCCACATTTCAAGAAAGTAGCACACGCCTTATAATAATTCATATAGCCGCAAAAGCCACTCATGTTGACCGCATCAGAGCAGATTATGCCTTCAAAGCCAAGCTCGCCTTTAAGAAGATCTGTCAGCAATCGGCTTGACAAGGTTGCCGGCGGGCAGATTCCCGTTTTTTCGTCAACAGTATCATAACAAGGCAAGCTGATATGCCCCGGCATTACACAGGCAGTACCCTGCTCAATCATTGTCTTATAAACCTTACCGTATGTAGCCCACCATTCCTCTATCGAAAGTGGGTTGACCGTTGTTGTGATATGTTGGTCATAAACAGTTGCACCATCGCCCGGGAAATGTTTTACCGTAGCGGCAATGCCTCCATCCTGCATTCCACGCATATATGCCCCTGCGATAGAAATTACCGTTTCCGCAGTTTCGCCCGCTGAACGTATAGAAGCAGCCGGAGATTCATCATTCAAAACAATATCAACGCAAGGTGATAGCGACCAACGATAGCCTACATCCAACGATTCTTTTGCGGTCAACCTACCGACCTTATAAGCAAGTTCCTCATCGCCGATTTTACCTAAAGCCATCATTGCAGGAAAACATGTTGCCCCTCTGATCATCGCTCCTGCACCACATTCGGTATCAGAACAAATCATAGCAGGAAGTTCGTTATCATTGTTGTATTTTCTAAGAAAATCCACTAATTTTTCCTTATCCCCACCATGGAGAAAAAGCATTGGGTATCCTTTTCTTACCTCTTGGCCTCCTACCGAGACCTGAGGACAAGAAACCGCCATCAAAAGCTCCTTGATAGACATTTTTGCAGTTTTTTCTGCTAAATCCTTATAATTATTTAATTGAAATTTCATATTTTTCTCCTGGTAAGAATTTCTTTTTTACACATTAAATGTTTGTAACATTATAAAATAACACCCAATATAAGTCAAGTAATGTCAAAAATCATTTTAACGGTATTTTCAATTTGAAGAACCTCACAATTTCAAAAAAATAGACACATCATCCTTGAAAACTCAAAAATGATGTGTCTAACTTTTTTATTGATCGATTTTGCGCAATAAGTTTTAACGTTGCCCGAAGGCTTGAAAAACCTTATTATTTCAAAGCTTCGGATACAGCAACTGCTACAGCCACGGTCATACCAACCATGGGATTGTTACCTGCGCCGATCAAGCCCATCATCTCAACGTGAGCAGGGACAGAAGAAGAGCCTGCAAACTGAGCGTCGCCATGCATACGGCCCATGGTATCGGTGAGACCATAGGAAGCAGGGCCTGCAGCCATATTATCGGGATGCAGGGTTCTGCCGGTACCGCCGCCGGAAGCAACGGAGAAATACTTCTTATCGTTCTCGATTGCCCATTTCTTATAGGTACCTGCAACGGGATGCTGGAAGCGGGTGGGGTTGGTAGAGTTACCGGTGATGGAAACATCTACATGCTCATGCTTCATGATGGCAACGCCTTCCAATACATCGTTGGCACCATAGCAGCGAACCTTTGCCTTCTCCCCATCGGAATAAGCAGTCTCGCTGACGATCTTCAGCTCGCTGGTATAGAAATCATACTCGGTCTCCACAAAGGTGAAGCCATTGATTCTGGAGATGATCTGAGCGGCATCCTTGCCAAGACCATTGAGGATAACCTGCAAGGGCTCTTTACGAACCTTATTGGCAGTCTTCGCGATACCGATCGCGCCCTCAGCAGCCGCGAAGGACTCATGGCCTGCTAAGAAGCAGAAGCACTTTGTCTCTTCCTCCAGCAGCATGGAAGCCAGATTACCGTGGCCAAGGCCAACGCTTCTGGTCTCTGCTACAGAGCCGGGGATGCAGAACGCCTGCAGGCCCACGCCGATATCCTTTGCTGCATCGGCAGCTCTCTTGCTATCATTCTTCAGTGCGATAGCGCAACCCAAGGTATATGCCCAGCAAGCATTCTCAAAAGCGATAGGCTGAACACCCTTTACGATAGAAGCAACATCAATGCCCTTGGAGAGGCAATATTCATTTGCTTCGTCCAGAGTCTTGAAGCCATACTGCTCCAATACGGGCTGGATCTTTCCGATTCTTCTCTCATAACCTTCAAAAGTAGCCATTGAATATTCCTCCTTCCTTATTCTTCTCTGGGATCGATATACTTAGCAGCCTCATCAAAGCGGCCGTAAGTACCCACATTCTTTTCAAAAGCATCCTTAGGATCAGCGCCCTTGCGGATCATATCCATCATCTTGCCCAGATTTACAAACTGATAACCGATGCACTCGTTATTGGCATCCAGAGCAACCTTCAGGATATAGCCCTCGGCCATCTCCATATAGCGCACACCCTTGGCGTTGGTAGCAAACATGGTACCAACCTGAGAGCGCAGGCCCTTACCAAGATCCTCCAGAGATGCGCCGATGGGCAGACCATCTTCGGAGAAAGCGGTCTGGGTGCGGCCATAGACCAATTGCTTAAAGATCTCTCTCATAGCAACGTTGATGGCATCGCAGACCAAATCGGTATTGAGGCCCTCCAGCAGAGTCTTACCCTGCAGAATCTCTGCTGCCATGGCGGCAGAGTGGGTCATACCGGAGCAACCGAGAGTCTCTACCAGAGCCTCTTCGATGATACCGTTCTTAACATTCAGGGTCAGCTTGCAGCAGCCCTGCTGAGGTGCACACCAGCCAATACCATGGGAAAGACCGCTGATATCGCTGATCTGGGTAGCCTTAACCCATCTGCCCTCTTCGGGGATGGGGGCGGGACCATGCTTGGGCCCTTTTGCTACCACGCACATACTTTCAACTTCATGTGAGTAGTTCATGATTGTTTCTCCTTCCAAAAAATTCTGTTATTTCATTTTACAGACAGATTCATTATAATCCATTTTCCCAAAACTTGCAAGAGGTTTTCCTTATTTTTCAAGGTTTTTCGCAAAATCCAGCAACGCCTCTTTTTCATTGGGGAGCTTCTCTTCCATCACCAAATCAAACAGCCGATTCAGCGCCGCCCCGATCTTGGCGCCCGAAAAACCAAGGGCCATCAGCTCCTCTCCGCCGACGGCAAGGGTGCGCGGATGAAGGCAGATTTTCTCTTCCAGCATCTTTTCTGCCATGGAACGGGCCGCCCCATAAGATTCCTCATCCATAAGGTTTGCCGCTCGCTGCAGCAGCAGATGATCAAAATAAAGAGCCTCGCCAAACCTTGAGAGCGCCTTTCGCACCTCTACCCTTTGAGGCGCGGGAGAATAGGCGATTTTTTGCCCTTCGATCAAAAGGCTCATTTCCTTTTGCAGCCGATTGCTTCCCTTCAGCTTTTGCAAAATCCCTTTTGCCTTTTCCTCCCCCATCGGCCAAAGCCAGCCTGCAAACCGCAAGGCTTCTTTGGGGGGCAATTTTTTCAAAATGCCGCAATCGGCCGATAGGTCGGGCAGAATTGCTTTTAAGATCGGCTCATATTCCGAGAGAACTTTCCCCGCCTTCGGAGCGGCCAGAATTCCCATCAGCTCTGCCAATATCCGCTCCGGCGCGATTTTTTTCAAAAGAGGGGCGCGGCTGAATAACGCCGCCTTGGTTTTCTTCTCGATCTCAAAGCCCAGCCGCGCAGCAAAGCGAAGAGCCCTTAAAATCCGAAGGGCATCCTCCTCAAAGCGAAGGGTCGGCTCCCCCACGCAGCGGATCACCCCTTTTTCAATATCTTCACGCCCGCCAAAGGGATCTGCCACCCTCCCGCCAATGGAATAGGCGATGGCATTCATGGTGAAATCCCTGCGGGCAAGATCCTCCTCTACCGAGCGGGTAAATTCCACCCGATCGGGATGCCGATGATCGGAATAAGTGCCTTCGGTGCGGAAGGTGGTGATCTCCAGCGGAAGAGGATCGATGATTACTGTTATCGTCCCATGCTGCAGCCCGGTCTCCTCTACCCGAAAATCCGAAAAAAGAGCAACGGTCTCGGAGGGAAGCGCATCGGTGGTGATATCGAAATCATGGGGCGCATTGCCCATAAAATGATCCCGCACACAGCCGCCCACAAGATAGGCCTGATGGCCCGCCTCTTCCAGCCGGCTCAATACTAATTTTACATTGCAAGGCAGATTCATCCGATGGCCCCTCCTTTTATTTTCCCTTATTTTACCAATAAGAGAAAGTA
>JAZMZQ010000194.1:0-3553 GCA_045586045.1 Eubacteriales bacterium | reverse complement strand
CTCCTAGGGGTCACCATGAATATTCCTCCTTAGCTCAGTCGGTAGAGCATGCGGCTGTTAACCGCAGGGTCGTTGGTTCGAGTCCAACAGGGGGAGCCAAATAAAAAAACCACCCGATTGGGTGGTTTTTTTATTTGGCTCTTCTCTTTTTGCGCTCCCAACCCGACGACCCTGCGGTTAACAGCCTCTACCTCACCGACTGATTCTGCACTTGGGCGGAATCAGTCGGTGGTCGAACTTTCCCGCCGCTGCCGGTGGCAGATGAAGGCGGGGAAGATTCGGCTGCCGCGGTCAAAATTTAGGGCGGCGCCATGCGATGCGCCCTTAAATTTTGGGCACCGCAAAGGGCGCCCCCGCTCAACTCCATTTTCTCGCCTTTTCGGTAGTTTGATCCTGCTCTACGGGTCGTTGGTTCGAGTCCATGGTAACTTTCCAAAAGTTGTTGCAGTCCTTTTTTCGAGCGCCAGCGAGAAAAATTAAAACGGGATGGTTTGAAATAAAACCATCCCGTTATTTTATTTTCAAAAAAGCGGGCGAGGCTCTTTGATCAGCCCCAAAATATAATCCGCTGTTACATTGTAATATTTACTAAAAACGATAATAACATCATGAGGCGTTGCCCGTTCTCCGTTCTCATAACGAATATAAGAATTTTTACTAATATTTGCAATCTCTGCGCACTGAGCTTGGGTCAGATCATGATCTTCCCTTAAATCTCTTAATCGGAGCATCCATATCACCTCTTCGGTGTCATTATATCGAAACACCCCATACGGGGTTGACAAAATACCCCGTATGGGGTACTATTTTTTCAAAAAAATACAACAAGGAGGCTTATATGTTATCGATTTCTCCCCAAGAAGTGGTCAAGCAATTAGAACAATTTTCCGAAAACACCTTTGATGATTTTAAGGAAATAAAGAATTCCTTTGAAACCGCCGAAAAGGAAATGGAAGGAACGCGATTACTTTCCCTGAAATCCGCTTTTGAACAACGAATTTTTGCCGCAGTTCTTTTCTCTGCATTTCTTGGTTTTCAAGCAAATCTCAAGCACTTTAATGACCCTGTTGCAAGAACTTTTCTGGAAGTGAGCCCGGAAATCTATCTAAGGAAAAAAGTGTTGTCCGGTATGCCGTATTATGCCGCTGCACACGCTGAGATTTGTTCTCTTGGCCGTAATTTTTCCTCAAAAGAATTTACTCCGATTTTGGAATATTATATTTATCTTGAGACTGTAGGCCAACAATATGCACACTACAAGGGATTTTTATGGGGAAATGAATATCTTCCCTATTTGGAGCCCGGTTATATCACATTCTCACCCATAACTATCGCCAAAAACGATCCGAATGGTTTGGTGCCCTCGTTTAATTCCCTACGAATTTGAGAGTTTTCTTTTTCGATTTACTTTTATCCTTCTTTATGCTACACTAAAGAAAAAAACAAAGCAACGGAGATAAACCAACCATGAAATTACTTCCCTATGTCAACATTAAAATGGGCACCAAGTCCATTCCCCGCCGCTCCAACGGCAACACCCTGCCCCTGACCCAGCTTCCCTTCGGCATGGTCTCCTTCTGCCCGCAGACCGATAAGGCAGACGGCTGGTTTTACCATCCCGACCATGAATATTGCGAAGGAATTCGGCTGACCCATCAGCCTTCCCCTTGGATTCGGGACTACGGCCCCTTCCTGATGGTGCCGCAGAATGATAATGTGGCCAATAGCTGCTCCGGCGCATGGTCGGGCTGCCGCGTGCAGGAAACCGTCCTGCGGCCCGATTATATGAAGGTAACCTTCCTGCGCTCCAATTGCACCTTTGAGCTGACCCCCACCGAGCGGTGCGCCGCCCTTCGGCTGACCTTTCATGACGAGCGCCCCTCCTTCCTCTCCTTCCTGCCGATTATCGGGAATTATACCTATCGTTTCGATCGGGAGACTTCCACCCTCATCGGGACCAACGACGGTCATTTTCGAGACGATGCCAAGGATTTTACCCATTATATCGCCGTCCGTTTTCTAAGCGGCTTGGATGCAGAGCGAAATGACCAAGCAGGCGAGGGCGAGAAAGCCGCCTTCCATGTAGGGGTAAAGAGCGGCGTCATAGAAGCGCGGCTGGGCAGCTCCTATATCAGCGCCGAGATGGCGATCGCCGCCATTGATCGGGAATGCGGCGCTCGTTCCTTTGACGAACTGCAAGCAGAGGCCGAAGAAAATTGGGAGGAGAAGCTCCACCGCATTGAGATTGAGACCGATGATATCGAGCAGATGAAAACCTTCTATTCCTGCCTCTATCGGCCCTTCCTCTTCCCCCATAAGGCCTATGAAATCGATGCAGACGGCTCTCCCGTCCACTATGCGCCCTTTGACGGCTCTACCCGCAAGGGCGTGCGCTATACCGACAATGGATTTTGGGATACCTATCGCACCGTCTATCCCCTTTTCACCTTGATTGCAAGGGAAGAATTCGCCGAGATGCTGGAAGGCTTTGTCAATGATTATCAAGAGTGCGGCTGGCTTCCCCGCTGGCCCTCTATCGGCGAGGTAGGCTGTATGCCGAGCACCTTGATCGATGCAGTGATTGCGGAAGCGGCAGTCAACGGCATCGGCAAACGGGAGGTCTTGGAAAAGGCCCTTGAGGGCATGCTGCACCATGCCAATCACGATGCGCCCGACGAACGCTACGGCCGAAACGGCTGCACCGCTTACTTAAAATACGGCTATATGCCCCGCGATCTGGTCAAGGAATCGGTCAACCTGACGCAGGATTCCGCCTATGGCGATTGGTGCATTGCCACCGTTGCGAAGGCCTTGGGCCATGATGAGCTGGTCGAGGAATATATGGCACGCTCTAAAAACTATCAAAAACTTTTCGATCCCGAAAGCGGCTTTATGCGCGGGCGGGATCAAGAGGGCAGGATGGCGGAATTTTTCGATCCCTGTACTTGGGGCGGCGAATATACCGAAGGCTCCGCTTGGCAGAATTCCTTTGCTGTCCCCCATGATGTCGAAGGGCTTGCCGCCCTCCATGGCGGTGCGGATCGGCTGATCGCCAAGCTGGATGCCCTCTTTGCAGAGGCTCCAAAGTATCGCACCTTCGGCTATGGCCGCGAGATTCATGAGATGACCGAGATGGCGCTGATCGATTTCGGTCAGATGGCCATCTCCAATCAGCCCTCCTTCCACCTCCCCTTCCTCTTTGCGGCGCTGGGCGCGCAGGAGAAGACAGATTATTGGGTAGAGCGCCTTGCCAAAGAAGCCTTCCATAGCGGCGACGATGGCTACCCCGGCGATGAAGATAACGGCACCACCTCCGCATGGTTCATCTTCGCCACCTTAGGCTTCTATCGCCTCTGCCCCGGAAAGAAGGAATGGGTGAGATGTAAGCGATTGGTGAAAGAAGCGAGGATTTTAGGGAAAAATATTTGATTTTTCCCTAAAATCAGTGAAATTGATGCTTCGCATCAATAAAGGAGTGAAATTGATGCTTCGCATCAATAAAGGAGTGAAATTGATGCTTCGCATCAGTGAAGAGTGAAATTGCGCCCGCTGG
>JAZMZQ010000193.1:0-16254 GCA_045586045.1 Eubacteriales bacterium | reverse complement strand
AGCCTACATAAGCCAAAATATCTCCTCGAGAAACTTTTTGGCCTGCACTTACAGACAAAGAGCTTGCATGCGCATAAAGGGTAGTATAACCGCCGCCATGATCAACTACAACATAGTTTCCGTAGCCCACATTATAACCCGCTTTTAATACGGTGCCGCTATTGGCTGCACGAATCGGCTTACGATTAATTCCGCTCCCCGATATATCAACACCATTATGCATTTTATAAACACCGGTCAACGGATGATAGCGATAGCCAAATTTACTGGTGATTCCATAATAACCATTTACAGGCCAAAGCCATTCACCGCCGACAAATTCCTCGTCGCCTTTATCGGCAAGAGCAGCGCGAATCTCCTCTTGTAATTTCTCCTCAGCAGCCTCTGCTGCAGCTAAAGCGCGTTTATTTTCTTCTGTCTGCTCATTGAATTTTTGAATCAAAGCATCGCTTTGTGATTGCTTCTTTTCAAGAGTATTGAGATTACTTTCCATAGTCGATAAAGCAGCCTGCTGCTTTTCAGTCTTCTCTTTGATGGATTGGGTCTCTTTTTCAATGGTATTCTTTGTTTTCTTAAGATTATCAATTACCGACTTATCATAAGAAGCCATCTGCTTTACAAGCTCTACACGGCCAACAAAGTCATGCAAAGAAGAGGAACTCAAAATAATCTCCGCATAGGAGGTGTTGCCAAGCTCATACATGGCGCGGATGCGATCTTTTGCAAGCTGTTTGTTTTTATCCAGATCCGCCTCAGCCTCCTCAAGCTTGGCTTCGCTTTCCTTAAGCTGGCTCGATAACTTATCAACCATATTTTCAAGGATATCCGCCTCACTGTTAAGATCAATAATCTGACGATCTATGATTTCTTTTTGCTCGAGAGTAGCCTCTTTTTGATTTTTGATTTTTTTTAATTCTTTCTCAAGTTTTTCTCGCTTTGCAGCAAGATCATTAAGCTCATCCTGCATATCGGAAACACTATCGGATGCCCCATAGGTTTTTACACTCAGGACAATGGATGTCAGCATTCCCAAGACCAGCAAAACAATGATGGCCATTGCAATTACAGAACGCCACTTTTTCATCTTTTCACCTATACTTTCAAATACTTATTAATGGAAAATGCACTGCCAAATATGCCCACAAACAGGCCAATACCGCCAAAATAAAGGGTGATGACGGGGCTAAGCTCAATAAAGGGAACCGTGGAAATAAATTGCAAATCAGCAACCAACGGCTGAAGCAAATATACATAAATAACCCACTGAGCACCGAAGGAAACTGCTGCTGCAATTAAGCCGATGATGATCCCTTCCAATATAAAAGGAATTCGGATAAAGCTATTTGTCGCACCAACATACTTCATAATGTTAATTTCATGGCGTCTGTTAAGCATTGCAAGCTTTATGGTATTGGATACAATAAACCAGGATACCAGCGCCAAAATAATCATGATCCAGAAGCCAAGAATGTCCATCACTTTTTTCAAAGAGAGCAAGACATCAACAATCTCCTGAGAATCAGAGGTATTGGCAATCTCCTCCATGCCGGAAATCTTGCTTACAATTTGATGAAAAGAATCAAGATTCCTTTCATCAACACGAATTCTGAATTCATTGCGCAAAGGGTTCTCTTCCCCATAAAACCAAGAAAGATATTCCCCATCCTCGCCAAATTCTTTTTGATAAGCAGCCAAAGCATCGTCTCTTCCGACAAAAATGACCGATACAACATTTTCGATTGCTTCAATTTTATCCTGAATTCCGGTATATGCACTCTCTTCAACGCTATCATCGATATAGGCAACAATCTCATTTTTCTCGCCAAGCTCGTCCATAAAGGCGGAGATATTAGCAGAGCAAAGGTGAGCTGACCCAATAATCAACATGCACGCGATCAATACGAATACTGAGGCAAAGGTCATTAAATAATTTTTTCTAATGCTATGAAAAGCAGTCTGCAAAAAATACATTAATCCACCTCCTTATTCTTGCTGCGCATAATATTTGCCGATCTGATCACTGACAATTCTTCCTTTTTCAATATGAATCACGCGTTTATTAAATTCATTCACCAATGTGCTATCATGGGTTACTACAATAACAGTTGTCCCATTTTGGTTAATCTGATTCAGTAATTCCATGATTTCTCTGGCCATTTCGGGATCCACATTACCGGTGGGCTCATCAGCAATAATCAAATGAGGATTATTGACCAATGCGCGCGCCAAAGCCACGCGCTGCTGCTCACCGCCGGAGAGTTCGGGCGGGTAGTTCTTAGCCTTATGGCCAAGGCCAACAACACCGAGCACATAAGGGACTCTACGGCGAATCGTCCGCTGAGAACAGCCAACAGCGCGCATTGCAAATGCAACGTTATCAAATACAGTAAGATTATCAATCAAACGGAAATCCTGAAAGACAACTCCCATGCTGCGGCGCAGCATAGGTACTTTTGAATTTCGCATTTTCTTGATATCAAAGTCGCCCACCTTCACCATTCCGCCGGTAGGAACTTCTTCGTGCATCAACATTTTGATCACAGTGCTTTTCCCCGCCCCGCTGGGACCAATGATAAAGACAAACTCACCGTCATCAATCTGAAAAGAAACCCCATTCAAAGCATTTGTGCCATTAGGGTAACTTTTATAAACATCATCAAATAAAATCATCTTAACACCCTTAATTAAAATTTAGTGGGATTGGAAGTAAGATATTTCTTAACCATCAATGCTACCTTAAAGACGATAGCGTGATCAAAGCGTCTCAAATCCAAGCCGGTAAGCTTACGGATTTTCTCCAAGCGATAAACCAAGGTATTACGATGGACAAATAGTTTTCTGGAAGTCTCCGAAACATTCAGATTATTCTCAAAGAACTTCTGAATGGTAAACAAGGTCTCATAATCCAAAGATTCGATAGAGCCCTTCTTAAACACCTCAGAAAGAAACATCTCGCAAAGAGTCGTGGGCAGTTGATAGATCAGACGGCCGATTCCAAGATTATCATAGGTCATGATAAATCTCTCGGTATCAAACACTTTTCCAACTTCCAAAGCAATCTGCGCTTCATTGAAGGAACGCGGCAAATCACGAATATTATCAACAATTGTACCGATACCAACATAGGATTTAATCAAAAGCTCACTGCTGACAATATCAATAATGCTCTTGGCAAGCTTCTCTAAATCCTTATTATCATTGAAGTTCTTCACTTCTTTTACCAGCACCAAATCAGTCTCATTGATATTAATGATAAAATCTTTTTGCCGGTCAGGAAAAAGGCCTTGCAGAATATCATAAGCAGATACATCACTCTTATCGGAAAGACGAATCAAAATAGCCACCCGAAAGGCTTCAACCTCAAAACGCAACTCCTTGGCTTTAATGAATATATCGCCGGGCAGAATATTATCAAGAATGACATTCTTTACAAAGTTATTCTTATCAAACTTCTCATCATAATACTGCTTGATATTTGTCAGGGTGATGGTGATCAAATTAATATACTTTTCTGCAAGCTCATCCGTGCCCTCAACAAATGCAACATATTCAAGGCCGGATCTTGAATTCAGCGGCTTATAAGTATACCCCTCCTCCACTACGCTTTCCATTGTAGCAGAGATCGAAGAAATCACATTTTCATGCACCTCACCGATTTTGATCAGATCACTGCAGGAAATCACCGTCCCCTTATCATCAATAACACCTACAGTACGGTCAATACTGTCCTTCAACTGATATACCACGCTTTGAAAAAAACGATTAGACATATCCCACATCCTCCTATATATACAATTTGACCATATTGATATTCTCTATTTTACAATAGAATTTTATCTTTTTCAATAGTTTTTTGCTAAAAAAATTGTTAAAATTGCACAATAGAGTAAAAAATATCCCATTTATCTGTTCATTCATTGGTAAAAGATGCGATGATTATCCGCGCTTTAGCATAAAATCCTTCGTCATTATGAATAAGAAAAGCCCCCGCAAAAAGCGGGGGCTAAAAATCATGATTAGTTTACCAAGGTACGCTCAGTTTCAGCATCAAAGAGATGGCAATACTGAAGATCGATAGCAACCTTAATCACATCATCAGCGGTAGCAGTGGACTTAGGAGATACACGTGCAGTGAACTTATTTCCTTCAACATCCAGATAGAGATAAGTCTCAGAACCCATCATCTCTGCAACCTCTACATTACTGGTAACGATATAATCGGGCATAGCCTGAAGATGCTCTTCCTCATCATGAACATGCTCGGGACGAATACCCATGATAACAGTCTGGCCGGCCTTAGCCTTAACTTCATCATTAATCTTAGTTGCAGGCAGTTTCAGAGAATTACCGGCAAATTCAACATAATAATCGCCATTCTTCTCTACAAGCTCAACCTTGATAAAGTTCATCTGAGGAGAGCCGATAAATCCTGCTACGAAAACATTGCAGGGACGCAGATAGAGATTTTGAGGAGTATCTACCTGCTGAATCAGACCATCTTTCATAACCACGATTCTGGTAGCCATTGTCATAGCCTCGGTCTGATCATGGGTTACATAAATAAAGGTGGTTTTCAGATTATGGTGAATCTTGGAAAGCTCGGTTCTCATCTGAGCACGAAGCTTAGCATCCAAGTTAGAAAGAGGCTCATCAAGCAGGAATACCTTAGGCTCACGAACAATCGCACGACCCAAAGCAACACGCTGACGCTGACCACCGGACAAAGCCTTGGGCTTTCTATCCAGCAAATGGCTGATATCCAAAATCTTTGCAGCCTCTTCTACTCTTCTCTTGATCTCCTCCTTGGGAGTCTTGCGAAGCTTAAGGCCGAAAGCCATGTTATCAAAGCAGGTCATATGAGGATACAATGCATAGTTCTGGAACACCATTGCAATATCGCGATCCTTAGGAGCAACATCATTGACAAGCTTATCGCCGATAAACAATTCACCTTCAGTGATCTCCTCCAAACCGGCAATCATTCTCAGAGTGGTGGACTTACCGCAACCGGAAGGACCAACCAATACCAAGAACTCTTTATCTTCAATTTCCAAGTTGAAATCGGAAACTGCTACAACACCGCCCGGATATCTTTTGTAAATACCTTTCAATGACAAACTTGCCATAATCTTGAACCTCCTGATGAAGCATAAATTCTTACGTTAACTATACCACAACTATATAAAAATTGAAATACTTTTTTTTCACAAATTTAATGTTTACATTTTGTATAAACTGCACAACATAGGATGTCATTAAAGAAAATAAAGGGGATTTTTAGTTGAATTGCACATTAAATAATCATTTCAAGACCCGCAATCTCAGCTTCTGTAAGATAACGGCACTCCCCTTCCGGCAAGGATTCATCCAATATGAGACCATGGATAGATTGGCGATGAAGGGCAACCACCTCATTTCCGAGGGAAGCAAACATTCTTTTGATTTGATGAAATTTTCCTTCGCTGATTTTCAGCAGACCACGATTCGGTTGCGTTGGATAAAAATATGCAGGCATGAAGGTTTGTCCGCTTTTTAATGCCAACCCCGCTTCCAATTTCATAATGTCTTCTTTAGAAACTTTATCCCGTAATGTTACAATATATTCCTTGAATATGCATTTTTTAGGTGCAAGGATTCGATGAGCAAGGGTACCGTTGTTCGTTAAAAGCACCAGTCCGGTCGTGTCCTTATCCAGTCTTCCGCAGACAAACAGGTCCTTTTTTCGATACTCTAAAGGTAACAGATCAAATACGGTTTTGCTGCGGTTATCGGTATTTGCGCAGACATAGCCCTGCGGTTTATGCAGCATAATATAAAAATATCGCTGGTAACACACAGGGCTCCCGTCCAATGAAACCAAATCATTTTCCTTCACCTGAAGGCTCCCGCTCTTTGCAGCATTCTCGTTGACCGCAACACGACCACCGGAAATTGCTTTTTTCGCTTCCGTACGAGTCATATTCAATGTATCACATAAATATTTATCTAAACGCATTTCATTCAACTATTCCTTTACAAATCCATGCACAAATCCTTCCAGCGCCGTAGAAGAAACATCCCCGCCGATCGCTTTATTACCATATACAAGAATATTTGCCACAACATCATTTGGATGATCAGGATAATTGGTTACACGATAGGTATACTTTTTTACCCTTGAACCCTTAAATTTCGACAAATCAAAGCCGCTGAGTTTTTGAAGATCGTTGTATGCTTCATAACGCGCATCAAATTCAGAAGGAATAATAATCTCCTCTATGAGAATCGGGCGAGGCTCTGCCTCATAGCCAAAAGATTGAAGCATCTCGATTTGCTGCTCATAGGTTTCAGCCTTTACACTCACAGCGTTCTTCAAAACATCTGTGGAATCCTTCGACGACGCTACGGCTGCCACGCCTATAGAAAGGCAAAGCGCCGCACAAATGCCCCATAAAAAATTGCGATTCAATTTAACAGACCATATAAACATAACTCTAACCTCTTCCAAATCGTTTTCGTTAATTTATATGGTCTGTTGTATTCAATTATTCAGCCTTTTCTGCAATTACCTTTTGGGTAATATTGGCAGGTGCCTCGCGATACTCTAAGAAAGAGAACTCAAAGCTTGCGCGCGCATGGGTCATACTGCGCAGATCCATTGCATAAGAGTTCATCTCACTCATAGGCACGATAGCCTGCACAATCTTATATCCACGTACTTCAGATGCATCCATAGAAAGGATCTGGCCGCGCCGCTTATTGATATCACCGATAATATCGCCCATCAGCGCATCGGAAACATGAACAGTAAGCGTACCAACAGGCTCCAAAAGAACAGGATTAGCCTGCTTCATTCCTTCCTTAAAAGCAATAGATGCAGCAGTTTTGAAAGCCATTTCAGAAGAATCTACCGGATGATAAGACCCATCCAGCAAAGTAGCCTTCAGGCCGGTAACGGGATAGCCTGCAAGGACACCCTTCTTAATGGAATCACGAAGTCCTTTCTCTACAGCAGGGAAATAGTTTTTGGGGACAGAGCCGCCGAAAACAGACTCGGAAAATTCAAATTCACCCTCAAAGAGAGGCTCAAACTCGATCCATACATGGCCGTATTGACCATGGCCACCGGATTGCTTCTTATGCTTCCCTTCAACCTTAACTTTCTTGCGAATTGCCTCGCGATAAGGAACTTTTACATCCTCCAATTTGACATTGACGCCAAATTTTGCAGCGAGCTTCGATACAACAACATCAAGTTGCAGATCCCCAAAGCCGGAAAGAACAAGCTGCTTGGTTTCGGGATTATTATTCAAAATCAAGGTGGGATCCTCTTCAATCATACGATTGATCCCCTGAGCGATCTTCTCCTCATCCCCTTTAGCAGTCGATACAACAGCCTTACTATAATTAGCCTTGGGGAACTCAATTGCAGGAATTGATACAAGGAAATCTTTATCACACAAAGTATCGGAAGTCGCAGCAGATACCAATTTGGTAAATACGCCGATATCACCGGCCTCCAATTCTGCTACCTCATTTTGTTTCTTGCCAAAAGGCGCGTATACATGAGCAATCTTCTCAGTGCTGTCCTTAGCGACATTAACATAGGTGGCATCCTTTTTCACAGTACCGGAATAAACCTTGAAGAAGGACATCTTGCCCACGAAAGGATCCGCTACTGTTTTGAAAATACTCAAAACAGTCGGGCCGGAAGGCACACACGCAAGCTCCACAACCTCATCACCCTTAGCAACGGTTATATTGCCCTTGGAAAGAGGATTGGGGAAATAATCAACAATGGCATCCAAAAGCTGCGCAACACCGCGCACCTCAGTAGGAACTCCACTGAAGATGGGATAGATGGAACGCTGCACGATCGCATTTTTCAAGCCCTCTGCAAGCTCAAGCTCGGTGAAGGGCTCACCCGCAAAGAATTTTTCCATTAAGGCTTCATCTGTCTCTGCAATTGCTTCCAATGCAGAATCAAAATAAGTATTAACCTTATCCTGCATATTTGCAGGTACAGGCACTTTACCTTCGCCATAACGATAGCCTTCATTGGTAATTACGTTTACCGAGCCCACTACCTTGCCATCCTCGACCAAAGGCAAGGTGATCGGCAAAATCTGAGAACTTGCAAATTTTGCGTGAAGCTGCTCAACAATGCTATAAAAATCAGCATTGGCATCATCCAATCCGGTAACAAAGAATGCGCGAGGCAATTGCTTTCTTTCTGTCTTTTGCCATGCTTTCTCCGTACCGACAGATACCGTATTCTTTGCCGTCAATACAATCAGCGCAAGATCCGCAACCTCTAAGGCGGAAATCTGATCGCCCTCGTAATCATAATTGCCGGGGACATCAATCAAATTGATCTTCGTATTGCGATATTCAAAAGACGCCAAAGAAAGAGAAATCGAAATTTTACGCTTAATTTCCTCTGCGTCAAAATCCAGAATCGTATTTCCTTGCTCAATCTTCCCCAGCCGATCGGTTGCCTTTGCAAAATAAAGCATTGATTCGGCCAACGTAGTCTTACCGTTTCCTTTATGACCGATCAAACAAATGTTACGAATGTTTACCGCTGAGGTGCTCATAATTGATTCTCCTTTCACAATTTCAACATCGAAATTGCTCTAAATAATTTGATAAAGATATTATACAATATGAACAAACAAATTTCAAGCGTTTAGCGAATTATTTGCAAAATATACAAATTGCACAAACAGGGACCATCCAAATCCCTTGAAATGCCAAAATTTGAAGAGCTGTATTAGCAGAATAACCACTCAAAGCGATAAAAAAGATCAATGCGATGGAAAGAATGGTGTAGAGAATACGAATAAAGAGATTCGTTTTCAAAGCGGAAAGTAGCTTCTTCGCCCCAAGCAAAGAGGCCACTAATCCCTTAAATCCATTACGCGAAGACACTAAATCTGCAGATTTAGCCTTAGGCACCAGCTGGCCCATGCATTCGTCGCCCGTTTTCTTTGTAATAAAATGGACAAATGATTCCACATTGATCATGGGATACAATTCTTTCATAAGAGCAGAGCCAAAATTGAAATCGCGCGAAACAACGCCTATACCAAGATTATTTTCTTCCGCATAAAGCAAGCCATCCATCGTATTCTTATTGCTTTCATAGCCCACAATGAATACACCAACCGGAGATTTATGATAAGCTACATAGACCGGATACTTACAACCGTTCAGCTTTAATTCCATAAGCGACTTCGGAAATTCAATATTGAAATTTTTCATAAATTCCGCATTGCCCACCAAAAACATCTTACTATCAATCAAGCAAGTATAACCCAAGCCTTCGTGATAATAAATGTCGTCGACTCTGGGAAGAACCACAGATTTGGAATCAATCATTTTCAAAAACAAAGAGCGAAACGGGGTCATTTCATGGCTAAAAAGCGCCGCCAGATTTGTGATCAAACGATCAATCTGCATATCCCCAATTGCCTTGACACCTTGCAAAAGGACAGCGTCTTCTCCGAGAAGTTCCTCTTCGGAGACAATCATAAGCTCTACATCCTTAAGCTGATCAGCAGATTTTGCAGAGGTCAATACGCCTCCGCGCTTTCTAACCTTTTTCCCAACTTTCCATATTGAATTAGCGTAAAAATAACGCGCAAAAAAAGGCAGAGAAACTGCAAGAGATGCTGCTGGGAACAAAATTGCCTCGCCCCACCCAACAAGCTGAATCAGTGCAATAATTCCGGCAACAATAAAAAGCAATGCGCCAAAAAGAAACCGTTGAATCCCCTGATCCCACTCATAATCACTATAACTATGATCGATAAAGCGAGAAATCAAGCCTGTCCGATGTGCATATACAACATCCCCGCCCTCTCCGGTCTCTAATATGAGATTGTTATTCGTCTCGCAAGAGATCGGCATGCTGAGGGTAAGCTTATCGCCACCGGCAGCAGAATGCTTAAAATTTCGCTTGATATTTGCTGCGATCTTTTTCTTTGAAATCACATTGATATACAACCCAATTGTAAGCATCGGTTCAAAATTCAGCGAATAAGGCAAAAGATCGGGCGATACCAAATTAACAATACGGACAATGATTAATGAAATGCAAAGTAAAGCAAGCAACGTATCAGTATCCGCCTTTGCGCGCAATAAGCGCAGTAGTCCCTGATTAAAGATTGAGAGAGAAAAAGCAAAGCAGACTACATCCAAGGCAAGGTGAACAATTTGATACCATATTGAATCCACATTATTGCCGAATAATGCAGGCTTAAAGCCGGCAATAAAGAGATAGACAGATATCATTGCAATCAAAAAAAGAACAATGGATTTAGCCGCCATCTTCCCTACTGTATTTTTCAGATCACGATAGATTTCATCTCTCTCATCCTCTGATTCGTAATCCTCAATATCAGCCAGTGGTTCTTCATAAATGGCAGAAGCAGAAATTGGTTGCTCTTCTTCCGCTGTATTTTCATCCTCTTCTTCATCCAATATCTTGCGAATAGGTGATTTGGGCTTCAAGGACTTAAAATCCTGCGGAGAATTTTTGATTTCATCAAAAATCGCTTCATCAACAATGCCATTCTGCTCGCACCCATCAATTATTTTTTGAGATTCTTCAATTATATGATCCTGCTGAATAGATTCAATCTTCGCCATAATCTCATCGAAGATTGATTCTTGATCCTTTGGCTCATAATTCATTCATATAACTCCTTATCGCTTTTTTGAAATTTCCTGCATAATCACCGATGCAGCTACTGAAGCATTCAAGCAAGATATCTTACCCTTCATAGGAATTCGCACAAAGAAATCACATTTCTCCCTCAAAATTCTCGAAATGCCTGATTCCTCGCTCCCCACAATTAAAGCCACACCGCCGGAATAATCCTGCTCATAATATAGATGCTCGCCCGCCATATCGCAGCCATATACCCAAATATTTTTTTCCTTTAACATTTCAACTGTTTGTGCAAGATTTGCCACTCTTGCCACAGGAATATAATGCATTGCTCCCCCGCTGGCTTTAGCTACCGACGGAGTGAGTCCGGCTGCTCGCCGCTTGGAAATGATTACGCCATGCGCACCAAATGCATCTGCCGAACGAAGAATTGCTCCAAGATTGTGAGGATCTGCAATTTCATCGGCAATAATTATAAAAGGCGCTTCATCGCGTTCATCGGCGATCGCTAAAATATCTTCAACAGAAGCATATTCTTTTTGCGCACAATACGCTAAAACGCCCTGATGATTCACATTAGGTGCTTTTTTATTAATAGCGGCCGAATCGGTGTGAACAATCGGGATCCCCTTACTTTTACATAAGGCAACAATTTTCTTAAAATTTCCATTTTTGGGATCACCCGCCAAAAAAACCTTATCAACCGGTGTTTCGGAGTTGAGCAATTCGCTTACATTATTTCTGCCAAATACCAAATCGGGCCGAATTTCCATTTCCTTTTCCATGTCTATCTCCTCATTTACTTTATTTTATCATTATACAACAATAAATGAGAAAATACCATCATTTTCGATGGTATTTTCAAATTTTAATAATATAAATTAATAATATATGAAGCAACGGAAGGAAAACAAGCGAATAGAAGCGCAGCAATCCAATTCCCGCCAAGAAAAAGCCATGGGCATATTGCGATCACAAATGCTGCAAAAAGAATGAATACATCCTTGAATCTCAAAGGTCTCAATCGCCGAACCGAAAGCATCAATGTCAAAGATAGTATAACCGTAGAAAGCCCCGAAGCCAAAAACGCTATTTCAAATCCAAGCAATGCTGCAATCAAACCGACAAATCCGCAAAAAGCACCTAAGATCATGCTTCGATTATATTGATTACAATTACCAACCGTCTCCGTAAGATAATAGCAAGGACAAATCAAAAGAATTTTAATCAAAAGCATCGGATATATAATGGCAGGCAAGGGCAAATCTCTCAAAAAAAGCGTCAACACCGTTAAAATCATCAGTGCCGTAAAGCAAGCTAAGAACCCCAACGACCGCTTAATACCGCAAAACATACATTTTATGCGATAGATGACATCCTGAGGCGATATTCCCCCCTTGATAACAACATGAGCCTTTTGCCGAGCTATGGGCGAGGCATCCGAATTGACAACATAAGGATTCTTCTTCAATTGAGGCAGGCTATAGCATGGATTTTCAGGAGGAGCTGAAAGAAGACCATCCATATTATACAGCCCCATAATATATTCGCCCAATGATTCGCTATGCTCATTCACTAAATAAGCGTGCATTTTAGATTTTTTTAATTCGCGAATCTTTTCGGCAATCTCTTTATTTTCGGAAATACGAAAAGCAATAAGGCTTCTTGCCATCATTTTGCCTGCAAAAGAAGAAAAATCAAGCTGATTCGGAATTGAATCAATCGATGATAGTGCCATCAACCAAAGAACCTTTCCCTCCGATTCCGAAGCCTTGATTTTTTGAATCAAATCATCATCATAAGAAGAGAGATAGGGCAACATCTCTTCCCAATATCCTGCCGCAACTACAGTTGATTTTCCTTCATTGGCAAAGAGGCTGAAAATTACACCATTTTTATCTTTCTCACTTCGATATACAGGATAATTACGATCTAATTTTTCATAATTGATTCCTAAATCGGCAAAGGACTTTTTCACTGCAGAATAAATTGGATATTTGCCGACACAAAGGGCAAAATAAGAAAGCTGGTTTTCGCCCTTTTCATCAAGGGAAATAATCTCATTATAAGAGATTTGCTGATCAAGAAGTTCTTTTGTGGAATAGTAAATATTCTTTTCTTTACTCATCCCATCGAAGGCCTCAATGGTTCGAATATGAGCGCCTTTTTGATAAAGGACCTCAGCAGTTCTATAGTAATTCCATTCAGTAAGCAGCAAAACCGGATTCAGAGCGATAAATGAGCACATTATACCGAGCAAAAGAATCAATTCAACAAACCGAAAAGTGCATACGGCTGCAATTAAAAATACAATCAAAAGCAAGCAAATATAAGCCAAAGAAGAGAATTGACCGATATTTTTTTGCTTATTATAAAAGCCTGAATGTTGCTTTTCCGAAACACGCCCGCCGGTTTTTTCGACATAACAATTCTCACCCAAGGCGGTTACAATCGCTCTGCCGCTTCCCTTCGCAATGAAGCTCCCCTTCCAAAGCATGTTCTCCTGCATTTCAGGAAGCAAATTGGGAGAAGAAAGAGCTTCAAAAGATTTTCTGGCAGGAATAGAAGAAGAAAAAACATAATTCTCATCTGCATATAAATTTTCAGCAGAAATAATTCGCGCATCAGCATGAAGAATCATCCCTTTGCGAAGCAAAAGAATATCTCCGATCAAAAGTTGATCCGCAGAAATTTTATGCTCCTTCCCCCCTCTTATTACCATCACACAATCATTCTCCGATGAGAGACGATCCAAAAATCTTCTGTGATAAACAGACAAAATCCATGCAAACCCTATATAAGAGATGATGAAAATCAAAATAGCAACAACGGCTGCAATTATGAGATCCCGGTTTTGATTCAATATGGAAAAAATGACAGCAATTAAATAGCAAGCCAACGGTAAAATATCCAGCAATAAGAACTTATCGAAAATCACCTTTTTAATTCCAATCAAAATTGAAACCAAGGAATTTTTTCCGCCATGTTCATCAGGCTGTTCTTGATTCTGCAATCCCACTATTACATTGCTGGAGAGAGCTGCAGCAACCTCTTCTCCACTCATCTGATAATATCTCATATTAACACTCCAAAAAACGACATTTTTTTGCCATATATTTATTATATAGTATTTGCAAATGAAAGTAAATAAATTTTAATAAATTTGAAATACTATTAATACCATTAAAGAAAGGACGAAATGTTATGAAACAGACAAAAACAATGATTTTATCAATGATTGCAGGTGCCGCTTTAGGTGCAACCGCAGGGATGGTTGTTAAAAAATCGAAGCCGAAAAAAGCAATGACCAAAACTGCGGGCAACGCCATAAAAGCTGTCGGAAACTTTGTAGAGCATATGAATTTTTGAAAAAAGAAAAAACGGTTGTAAAACTAAGCGTTTTACAACCGTTTTATCATTTTATTTTATTGGCTCGTAATTCATTAACCTACAATACCGCTTCGAGCGATCGATTCAGTAAACTTACGTTGCAAGATAATAAAGGTGATCAGCAACGGAGAAATATAGAGCACAATTCCTGCGCGCAGGATGGGATAAAGTGTAATCGCATCCATCCCGCGGAAAGCACCGCCGTAACCGGTCATATTAGCATGCATATTGCCAAGCATGCTGGGCAATGTATCCATATTCGGCACAAACATCGGAACAGTATAATAATCATTCCAATACCAAACAATGCAGAATAAAAATACAGTGGTGAAAGCGGGCACAGCATTAGGTACCAAGATCCGCAAGAAGGTCTTCATGGAGCCGCAACCATCAATATAAGCAGCCTCTTCCAACTCTTTGGGGAAGCCTTGGAAGAATTGGCGATATACGAATACAAACAATCCGCTCTTCAAGCCGGAAGCAAAGAATGCCGGCAAAATGAAGGACCAAAGTGAATCGGTTAGTTCCAAATAGGGCTCACTAATCCAGCCAAATGCATTCATCGCAGTAGCCACATAGAGAGGGTCAAACTGACGGAAGCTGGTATAAAGAGGAGCCATAATAGTGGAAGGCGGTACGATTATGGTCAGCAGTACCAAGAAGAACAGCAAATTCTTTCCGCGGAACTTAAACCGCGCAAATCCATAGCCTGCCAGCGCACAAGAGCACACCTGCAAAATAGTGGACCAGAAAGAAATGTTAAATGTATTCTTCAAAGCGGTGGGGAAATCCAAGACGGTCCATGCAGTCTTGAAATTCTCAAGTGTAAAATGCTTCGGGATAAAGATAATCGTAGTATCATACATATCCGACTGCGTACGTACAGCCTGAGAAATACTATAGATCAGAGGGTAGAGAATAATATAAGAAAGACCAATCAGAATCAAAGCAATCGAAAGGTTAGCAATAAACTTTGCAAGCATATAAGCCCACATTCTGCTATCAGCTTTCTTACGATTTGCGCCAAACTGATGTTTGAATGCTTTAATAATTTGCATATTCTATTCCCTCCTTTACTGAGATTTCCAGGTGAGCAGCTTGAAGATCCCGAATACAGCGCCAATGATCGCCATGATCGTCAGGAAGAAGATCCAGGAAGCGGCTGCCGCTCCACCAAAGTTAAAGGTTACATTTACAAGGCTGTTGATTTGCTTCAATACGGCGTTATCCGTATCGCCAAAGGTATCAACGATCGTATATACAATGTTGACCAAAATGATCGGTGCTACATTAGGGAAGGTAATTAACCAGAAGGTTTCCCATGCTGTTGCGCCCTCTACATCGCTTGCCTCATAAAGAGAAGGTGAGATACCCTGCAATGCAGCGAGGAACAGCAAAATCTGAATACCGGAATCCCATACAACATCGAAAATACGGTCGGCAACCATTGTCATATACTCGGTAAGCTTTTGATTTAATCCAAGTTCACCCAAGAATTCAGCTGCATTTGCAACCTCAAACAACACACCATTACCTACATTACCTTCCATAACTGCGGAAGCATCACCGGTAGAATTAAAGGTCGTCATTACAACACCGGTGGTAACAATTACAGGAAGGAAGAAAATTGCACGAACCAATCCACGGCCCTTGAACTTACGATTCAAAAGCACTGCCACAAACAAGCTGAAGATCAAAATGATCGGCACGTTGATTGCAAGATTGGTAAGAGTTGCGGTGAGGTTCTTCAAGAAGATAGCATCACCGGTAAGGATTTCCTTGTAGTTGTCGAAATTATTCCAAGTACAAGCATATCCATCAAAGACAGATACGTTGGAAAAGGAGAACATCAAGGATTGGAAGCAAGGTACTGCAAAGAAGAGCAAAAATCCGATGAACCAGGGCAATACAAACATAAAGCCCACAAAAGACTGCTTGGATTCATAAGAAATTGAATGTTTCTTCTTGTTAGAGGCTTTCTTTTTAGCCTTTGCCGGCGCCTTCTTCTCATTTTTAACTTCCGTAAGTTCTGCAAGTCGCGCATCACGTTCCGCTTTTGCGGCACGATTCTCGCGCACAGCATCAAGCTGCTCCGGAGAAAGTTGGGAAAGCTGCTCAACAAGTTGCGCTTTTTGTTCATCACTCAATTGCTTCTTAGAAATAAAGTCGGATCGTAGCCATGTCGTTCTGTGAGCCAAGGAGTTGAATTA
>JAZMZQ010000192.1:0-4576 GCA_045586045.1 Eubacteriales bacterium | reverse complement strand
TACGTGTAGATATGAGCGAATATATGGAGAAGCATTCCGTATCAAAATTGATCGGTGCTCCTCCGGGATATGTGGGCTATGATGATGCAGGCCAGCTTACCGAAAAGGTGCGGCGCAAGCCCTACAGCGTGATTCTCTTTGATGAGATTGAAAAAGCGCATCCCGATGTGCTCAATATTATGCTTCAGATGCTGGATGATGGAAAACTGACCGATGCGCAGGGGCGGGTGGTGAATTTTGAAAACACCGTCATTGTAATGACCACCAATGCTACTGCGGATACCACCAATGCTACCGGCTTCAATCGAAGCGAATCTGAGCTGGAAAAGGATCGGGCAACCAGAGCTCTTTTGAAGTTTTTACGACCGGAGTTTATTAATCGTGTGGATGAAATTATTACGTTCCATTCCTTGGAGCGTGATACGATTCGCTCTATTGCAGCTATCATGGTAGAGGATCTTAAAAAAGCATTGGAGCTGCGATCGATTTCTTTGCAGGTAGAAGAGGGTGTACTTGATTATCTTGCAGAGCATGGCTTTGATCGCAAATTCGGCGCCAGATCCTTAAAACGCGCGATCCAAAGAGAGCTGGAGGATCGCATTGCGCAGGAAATGATTGATCGCTATGATCAGGAAATTAAATCGGTTCATTGCTTCATCGGCGATGAAAAAATAAATGTGGAATTAGTATAAAAAACCCTTGACATTTTGTGTGGAGTTTTGTATAATTACCTTCGTACCTGTGTAAAAGCAGGATTGTCGTTAAAGCGGAGGGAGGGAAGACCAATGGCAGAAATCCGCATCAAGGAAAATGAATCCTTAGACAGCGCTTTGAGAAGATTCAAAAGACAATGTGCTAAATCCGGCGTTCTCTCCGAAATCAGAAAGAGAGAGCACTACGAGAAGCCCAGTGTTAAGAGGAAGAAAAAATCTGAAGCAGCCAGAAAGCGCAAATATTAATCTTTAATTTTGGCGTGCATTTGATACTCTCAAACAATGAAAGCCCACATTCATTTGAATGTGGGCTTTTTTCTACGAAAGATAGGAGGAACTATGATTTCTCATCCATTTCCACCGCTCTTTGATGAGGAGAGCAAAATTTTAATTTTGGGCAGTTTTCCTTCTGTGAAATCAAGAGAACAGCAATTTTTTTATGGCCATCCTCAAAATCGATTTTGGAAGGTTTTAGGTGGTATTTTTGAAGAGGAAACGCCCGGTTCAATTGATGAGAAAAAAGCGTTTTTACATCGAAATAACATTGCTTTATGGGATGTGATTGCCTCTTGCGAGATTGAGGGGAGTGCGGATAGCACCATTAAGAATGCTAAGGCAAATAATATCCTTCCGATTCTTCAAGGGAGCAAAGTTGAACGGATTTTTACGAATGGTATAACCGCTAAAAAACTATATGACCGCTATATTCTGCCTAAGATAAAAATAGAGGCTGCGGTTTTGCCTTCCACCTCTCCTGCAAATGCTGCGTGGAATGTGGAACGGCTGATTGAAGCGTGGGCAATTATTAAAAATACGGATGAATCATGATTATCATTGATGCTTTTTCATGGCGCAATTTGGGCAGATGCCTCGATCCATCAGATAATCCTCTCCCCATTGATACATGGATTCCAAAAGAGGGATCATTGTCTTTCCGAGGTCTGACAGGGTGTATTCCACCTTTGGTGGAACAACCGGATAAACGGTTCGGATGATTAACGCATCCGCTTCCAATTCCCTTAATTGCTGAGTCAGCATTTTAGGGGTGGCTTCCGGTATTAATTTTTGAAGCTGACCAAAGCGTTTGGGCTCTTCTGTGAGAAACCAAAGAATCAGCGCTTTATATTTGCCGCCGATTAAACGGATGGTTTCGCCGACAGGGCAATAATAGTGATTATTCATTTGATCTCCTTTACTATCTTTTAGGGTAGTATGTTACAAAATAGTACATACTTGCAAATTCGATATTTTATATGTATTATATCATTGAAAAGCAATAATATCAAGGGAAAGGAGAGCAGTAATGAAAAAAGAATACGACATCAGCGGTATGTCTTGCGCAGCTTGCTCGGCCCGAGTTGAGAAAGTGGTCGGTCGCATAGACGGTGTGGAAAGCGTCCATGTTAATTTGGCGAATGAACGAATGACTGTGGAAATCCATCCTGATGCAATTGAGCCTATGCTTGCGGCGATTGCTCGTGCAGGTTTTGGCGCTAAAGAGCATCAGGATCAAATGACCGAAAATAATAATTCGGAAAAAATAAATAATATTCGTCGTCGTTTAATCTTGGCCGCATGCTTTGCATTGCCGCTGTTTTATATTTCAATGGGGCCCATGATTCAGCTTCCGCTTCCTAAAGTGATTCATCCTCATTCGGCGCCGATTGCATATGCTTTGGTGCAGATGGTTCTGGCGGCAGTGGTAATGATCATCGGCAGAAGGTTTTATAGTGTGGGTTATTCCTCGCTTTTTAGAGGAAGCCCGAATATGGATAGCTTGATTGCTGTGGGGACAACCGCTTCTTTTGGCTATAGTGTTTATTCTTTTGTTCGTATTATTAACGGTGATGTCCATGCCGTTCATGAACTTTATTTTGAATCCTGCGGTGTAATCATTACATTGATTCTTTTAGGAAAAACCCTGGAAGCGATATCAAAGGGAAAGACCTCAGAAGCAATCAATCGTCTGATGAAATTAGTGCCGGAAACGGCAACAGTTTTAAGAGATGGTGAGCAAATTGAAATCCCCACTCTATCTTTGGTGATGGGTGATATTCTTCTTCTGCGCCCCGGTAGCCGAATTCCTGCAGACGGCATTGTGGTAGCGGGAGATTCCGGTGTGGATGAATCAATGCTCACGGGGGAGAGCTTGCCTGTCGATAAGGCGGAAGGGGATTCTGTCTATGCAGGGTCCATAAATCTAAATGGTATGCTGCAGGTGAGGGTTTCCAAAGTGGGTGGAAGCACAACTCTTGGTGCGATGATTCGCATGGTAGAGCAGGCGCAGGGAACCAAGGCGCCGATTGCGCGGCTTGCGGATGTAGTTTCGGGCTACTTTGTCCCAGTTGTTATGATTCTTGCGTTTCTTTCGGCTGCTCTTTGGAAGATCAGCGGCGCATCTTGGGGCTTTGCACTTTCAATTTTAGTATCTGTCCTTGTGATTGCCTGCCCCTGTGCGCTCGGACTTGCTACTCCGACTGCGATTATGGTTGGAATCGGAAAAGGGGCGGAATATGGAATTTTATTTAAGAATGGAGAAGCGATGGAGCAGCTCCATCGCATCCAAACCATTGTTTTTGATAAAACCGGCACAATCACAGAAGGAAAGCCAACACTGACCGATTGGTTTGCAAAGGAGGAGCCCATGGAACTTCTCAAATTAGTGGCGTCTGCAGAGCAATCCTCGGAGCATCCTCTGGCAAAGGCAATTCTTCAAAAGGCTATGGATCATCAATTGGCTTTGATTCCTTCAAATGATTTTGAAAATTATGCAGGCTATGGAATCAGCGCAGTGGTAAACAATCATACCATCATGGTCGGAAATCATCGAATGATGAATGAAAAAGGAATCCTTTTTGCAGAATTTGAAGATGCGCTTCTCTCGCTGAGCCAAGAGGGGAAGACCCCTGTATTGATTGCAGTGGACGGCAAAGCCGCAGGGGTTGCTGCGATTGCTGATACGATAAAAGCGGATAGCGCTGCCGCTGTCGCAAAATTGCAGGCGAGAGGAATTCAGGTAGTAATGCTTACCGGTGATGACCAAAAGACTGCGGAAGCCATTGCTGCAAAAGCCGGTATTCAAAAGATTTATGCGCAGGTACTGCCCGCAGATAAGACTGCAATTATCAAAAAAATCCAAGCGGAAGGTAAAAAAGTAGCCATGGTAGGAGATGGGATCAATGACGCTCCGGCTCTTGCCACTGCCGATGTGGGAATTGCGATTGGTTCAGGGACTGACATTGCGATGGAATCTGCTGATGTAGTATTAATGCATGGGGATCTGAGTTCAGTGCCTACTGCGATGGAACTTTCCCGCTGCACCATTCGGAATATCAAGCAGAATCTATTTTGGGCTTTTGCATATAATTCCCTTGGAATTCCGGTGGCGGCAGGTCTTCTATATCTTTTTGGCGGGCCGCTCCTCAACCCGATGATCGGCGCTGCGGCCATGTCTCTTTCATCTGTATCTGTATTAAGTAATGCTTTAAGATTAAAGCGTTTTGGAAAGGAGAAGAAGAAATGAAATTCAAAGTTCCGGGAATGATGTGTATGCATTGCGTAAAAAGTGTTACCGATGCGTTGGAATCAATGGCTGAAGTTTCAAATGTACGAGTGGATCTTTCTTCTAAAGAGGTCTCTCTTGAGGCGCCGGAGAATCTGAGAGAAAAAATCATTTCCACAATCGAAGATCTTGGCTTTGATGTTGAGTAATAAAAAAAGAACTGTAAGAAAAACTTACAGTTCTTTTTTCAGCGTGTCAAAAAACTCCTGCGGAGGTTTTTGACACGCTGGGAGACTCTCAAAAAAGAGTGCAGATTTCGTCGATCTGTTCTCGTCGGCGTACATAGGTACGGTAGAGAGCA
>JAZMZQ010000191.1:0-41774 GCA_045586045.1 Eubacteriales bacterium | reverse complement strand
AGAAATTTGTCTTTGTCATCAAAAGAGAAATCGAAAAGGATTTCAAGGAGGTCATCGGCGATCGGATCTCTCAACGAGCCGAGGTCCATTATGTCTTCCAAGAGCTTACCAAAGTCCCTGAAGGGACCGTTATCCCCGAAGGCAGAATCAAGCCTTGGGGCACCGGCCATGCCATCCTTTGCTGCAAGGATGTATTGGATGCGCCCTTCGCTGTCATCAATGCGGACGATTTCTATGGCAGAGATGCATTCCAAAAGCTTTATGACCATCTGATCTCCATCCAAGAGGAAGAGCCCATGAAGATCGCCATGGTTGGCTATATTCTGGAGAATACATTGACCGATAACGGCCATGTGGCAAGAGGCGTCTGCCGCGTAAGCGAGGATGGCTATCTGCAAAAAATCGATGAGCGGACCATGATCCAAAAGATTGATGGGCAGGCCCATTATTCCGAGGACGGGGGAGAGAGCTTTGTGCCGGTGGCCAACGATGCGCCGGTCTCCATGAATATGTGGGGCTTCCCCTTGGCATATCTTCGGGCATTAGAGGAAAAATTCCCCGTCTTCCTTCAGACAACCGTAAAAGAGAATCCTTTGAAATCGGAATTTTATCTGCCGATGGTGGTAGATGAGCTGCTTTCGGAAAAGGCCGCCACTGTAAAAGTGCTGCATAGCGCCGATAAATGGTTTGGCGTAACCTATAAAGAAGATAAGCCGGCCGTAATGGCAGGGATTCAAGGCTTGAAGGACGCAGGCCTTTATCCTCAAGAGCTTTGGAAAGAGTAAGAGCCCATGCAGCAAAAAATTAAGAATGTGATTGATGCCTTTGCCTTTATCGGCGAGGTGGTTGAAGTAAAGCCCTTTGGCAGCGGCCATATCAACGATACCCTTTTATTGACGACCAACAAGGGCGCTCAGTATATCCTTCAACAAATGAACACCTTTGTCTTTACCCATCCTCAGGAGCTGATGGAAAATGTATTCGGGGTTACCGAATACTTAAAAAAGAGAATTGTAGAGCGGGGAGGAGACCCCAATCGGGAGACCCTTACTTTTATTAAGACAAAGAACGGAGCCCTTTACTATGATGGGCCCGAGGGCGCATTCCGCGCCTATCGCTTCCAAGGCGATCTCTTTGCTTTGGATTCTGCCCGCAGCCCCAAGGACTTTTATGCCAGCGGTAAAGCTTTTGGAAAATTCCAATCTTTGCTGGCCGATTATCCTGCGGCAGAGCTCTTTGAGACCATTCCTCATTTTCACGATACGCCCGCGCGCTTCGAGCAGCTAAAAGAAGCCATTGCAAAAAATGAAGCAGGCAGAGCCGAGGCTGTGGCAGAAGAGATTGCTTTTGCGCTGGACCGAGAGCAGGAAAGCGGCTTTATCATGGAATTGCAAAAGCAAGGCATTCTGCCCCTGCGGGTAACCCATAATGATACCAAGCTGAATAATGTATTGCTGGATCCCGAGACCGAAGAAGGAGTCTGCGTCATCGATTTGGATACCGTCATGCCCGGCCAAGCCATTTTCGATTTCGGCGATTCCATCCGCTATGGAGCATCTACTGCCGCCGAGGATGAGCAAGATCTTAGCAAGGTGGAATTGGATCTGGATCTTTTTGCCGCCTATACCAAAGGCTTCTTAGAGGGCTGCGGCGATTGCCTCAGCGAGAAAGAAAAGAGCCTGCTGCCTACCGGCGCATGGACCATGACCTTAGAATGCGGCATCCGATTCCTTGCCGATTATCTCAATGGAGATTGCTATTTCAAGACCGCGTACCCTGCGCATAATTTAGTGCGGGCGCGCACTCAATTTAAGCTGGTGCGGGAAATGGAAGAAAAGCAAGATCAAATGCAGGCGATTGTGGCCAAATATCAATAAAACCAAAAAGAGAAGATCGGCAGATCTTCTCTTTTTATATATTATGATAAGGAAAGAAAAAAAGGTTGCAAGGCAGTTTGCCTTGCAACCTTTTCGTCGTGTCAAAAAACGCCTGCGGAGATTTTTGACACGATAGTAGACTTTCAAAAAAGAGTGCAGATTTCGTCGATCTGTTCTCGTCGGCGTACATAGGTACGGCAGAGAGCAGATCGACGGAAAGCAGAAAAGATTCAATCAAAATTCGCATTACTATGCGGATTTTTCTCCTTATAATAAGAAAACAAGGAAAAGAGTTGGATTTCTTTTCTCTTGCTGATTGATAGAATTACAGAATAGTTTTTTCTGTTGTTTTCTGCGGTCTGTGCCTTTTTTGACAGTCTAAAAAAAAGGTTGCAAGGCAGTTTGCCTTGCAACCTTTTTATATTCTTTTCAGATCATCCTTAGACATCATCCGTCATTACGCTTCTGATGGCAATATCATACTTGGTAAGAATAACTGCCATATCGCGACGCTTAATATTATTCTTCGGATTGAATTTCTTGGTGGTAGCATCACCAACTACAAGGCCGGTATCCAAGCTCCACTGAACATCTGCTTTTGCCCACTTGGAAACCTTATTCATATCTATAACACTGCCTGCAGCAGCAAACTTGATGGGAGCATCCTTATGCATCTTCTTATAAAGTCTGTGGAAGAGGGATACAACAGCCTCTCTGGTGATGGGATCATCACCCTTGAACTTAAAGGTGCCGTTCTTTTGCTCATAGCCGGAGATGATGCCTTCGTTATACATTGCCTGAGCAGCATGACGATACCACTTGCCCTTAATATCCGTCAGGGTCAACTGAGAGTTCTTAAAGGTAGGAATCTTGCTGGCGTCGCCATAGTAAATTCTGGCAAGTACGCTTGCGAACTCACCGCGCTTGATGTTCTTATCGGGATTGAAGTTGCCCTTATCATCGCCGACCATCAAGCCGGAAGCCTTTGCATACTGAGCATACTTATAGTAATACTTCTTGGTGCTGGTTACATCCTTACCGGGATGACCTGCAGTAATGGGGGTGGTCTTTACATCCTGATCGCAGATGGTGCAATGCTCAATCCACTTACCATCCTTCTTGGAGGTAGCTGCATCATAGATCAAAACAATGTCGGTATGGCCTGCGGGAGTAATCTTCTTATAGGAAGCGTTACATACAGTACAAGCATAAATCTCGACACCGTCTACGGTAGCGGTATGCTTGGTAGCGCTTTGGAGCTTGAAGGAGCAAGCCTCATATTTTTTGGTGCCGCAGCCATACTTACAAGCATAGCTATGCTTTGCATTGGCATGGTTTGCCTCGGTAACATTATTGGGAGCAGTGGCTTTCACGCCGGAATAATCATGAGCGCACTCAATGGTAACTCGAGCAGAACCGGAGGTGATGGTTACATCCTGCACACCGGCGCCTGCGGTATTATCGGAAGCCTCATGAACAATTACCTCAAATGTAGCAGCGCCCAACGCAGCGGTATTGCTTACAGTATAAGTAAAGGTTGCGATTTTACTACCGGTAAAGGCCAAGGGAGTCGCGTTTGCCCAAGCATATTTATTGCCCTCAACCGCACTGGTAGCAACAGTAAACGTAGGGGCACCCTTCAAGGTCAGCCCGGAAGGCGCCTTCACCTCGATGATCAAGCCGGTCAGCTCAACAGCCTTACTCAGCTTAACCGTAAATGCAACAGTATCACCGCGCTTAACAGTAGCCTTATCCGCGGTTACCTGCAGAGCAGCAACATCGCCGGCTGCGGAAGCGACAGCAAACGTGCAAACCATAGAGAGCAGCATTACGACCGTCAAAACAACGGCACCAACTCTTTTCAACATAATGAACCTCCTTATATTTGCGGAACTCATCAAGGAACTTTGAGTTTTTTCCTCTTTCCGCGAACAACTTTTCCGCTTATTCGGGCAGTTGTCCTATTTTCAACATTTATTATAACAGAGCTTTTCAAAAAATGATACCACTTTATGTGGTTTTTTTAACACAATTTGTGCTTTCTTTTCAGTTTTTAGGATAAAATTCATGCAAATCCGCCAAAAAATCAATCTTTGATCAAGGTGATATCGGCGCCCAACCCTTGGAATTTTTCCACAATCCGCTCATAGCCGCGGCGGATATGATCAATATCCTCGATGGTGGTGGTGCCCTTTGCCATCAGCCCTGCAATGACCATGGCAGCGCCTGCTCTTAAATCGCACGCACGCACCGGCGCGCCCAGCAGCTCCTTGCCGCCGGTGATGGTGGCAACCTTCCCGCTCACCGAAATATCAGCACCCATACGGATCAGCTCTTCGGTATATTTGAAGCGGCTGTCCCAGACGCCTTCGTTGATTTTGCTGGTCCCCTCTGCCCGGAGCATCACCGTTGCCATCTGGGGCTGCATATCGGTAGGGAAGCCGGGGTAGGGCATGGTCTTAATATTGGTCTTTTTAAGAGAGGCCGTGCCGTCTATCAAAATGGAATCGTCAAATTCCGTAACCGAAACGCCCATCTCCTCCAGCTTTGCCGTAATACACTCCATATGCTTGGGGATGACATTCTTTACCAGCACCTTGCCGCCGGTTGCGGCCGCCGCCGCCATATAGGTCCCCGCCTCGATCTGATCGGGGATCACCGCATAGGAGCCGCCCCGCAAAGTGCCGACACCCTGCACCTTGATGACATCGGTCCCTGCGCCGCGGATATTGGCGCCCATGGAGTTCAAAAAGTTGGCCACATCAACGATATGAGGCTCCTTCGCCACATTTTCAATCACCGTAAGCCCCTCTGCCTTGGTGGCAGCCAGCATGGCATTGATGGTAGCGCCCACCGAGACCATATCCAAATAGATATCCGCACCGCAAAGGCGCTTGGCACGGCAGATGACATCGCCTCTGGCCACCTCTACCTGCGCCCCCAGCTGCTCAAAGGCTTTAATATGCTGATCCATGGGCCGCGCGCCCAGATGGCAGCCGCCGGGCATGGCAACCGTCGCTTTGCCGAAGCGCCCTAAAAGAGCGCCCAAAAAATAATAGGAGGCGCGGAACTTTCTGGCATATTGATAGGGGACTTCCGTGGAGGTTACATGGGAGCAATCCACCTCAATGGTGCCGCTCTCCTCCCGCTCCACCTTGGCGCCCATGGCCTGAAGAATATTGATAATGCACTCTACATCGCTGATATCGGGCACATTTTCGATTCGGCAGACCCCATCGACCAGCATAGCCGCCGGCAGAATGGCGACGATGGCATTTTTTGCGCCGGTGATCTCTACCTCGCCGCTCAGGCAACAAGGACCGTTTACCACAATTCTATCCATTATTTCACCTCATAAATTTGAGTTCATTTTTGATATGTAAAATTATTCTACCATATATTTTATGAAAAATAAAGGGGAAAGGTTGAAAATAAATTTCGAAAAAGAAAAAAACAACAAATTTTCAAGAAAAAAGGCCATTGCACATCTCGTCTCTTTATGCTATGATGAAGAAAAAATCATCGGAGGACTTCAATATGGAATACGGTATTCAGCTTTACAGCGTGCGGGATCTTGCCAAAGAGAATTTTGAGCAGGCGGTGGCAAAGATGGCAGAGCTTGGTTATCAAAAAATGGAGCCTGCCGGCTTTTTCGACCATACGGCAGAAGAAGTTAATGCCATTATGAAGAAATATAATGTAGAGATCGGAAGCACCCATTCTTCCTTCAACGATCTTGTCGATCATTATGAAGAGACCGTCGCCTTCCATAAGGCCATCGGCAATAAGACCTATATCATTCCTTATTATAACTTTAAGAATCAGGAAAAAACAGATTATTTCATTGAAAAAGTCAACGAGCTCTATGATAAGCTGGCCGCAGAGGGGATTACCCTTGCTTTCCATAACCATCATACTGAATTTCTTCCTAATAAAGATGGCGGCCAAGCCTTCGATCAGCTGCTCTATCGCACCAAGCTGAAATTTCAAGTGGATATTTATTGGGCTTATGTAGGGATGAAGGATCCCATCGCCCTTTTGGATCGGATTCAGGATCGGCTGATCGGCCTCCATATCAAAGACGGCGATGAGATCGGCAACGGCTTCCCCCTCGGCATGGGCACAGCCCCCGTGGCCGATTGCGTTGCCTGGGGCAAGGCCCACGGGCTCCCGCTGGTGGTAGAGAGCGAGACCCAGACCCCCGACGGCCCCACCGAGGCAAAAATCTGCATAGAATATCTAAAAGGATTGGAAAAATAAAATGATGCAATTAAGAGGATTGGCCGATTGGGCCGCCCGCTTCCTGCAGGATTATTCCATGAAGGAGCCTGCCCTTTGGGCAAAATTTGTCGACGTATTTCGGGTGCAGCAGGATGGCACCAACCAAGGCTGGCGGGGCGAATTTTGGGGCAAGATGATGCGGGGCGCATCCATGATCTGCGCCTATACCCAAGATCCCGCATTATATGAGATCCTTACCGATTCGGTAAAGGATCTGATGACCGCCGCCGAAGAGGACGGGCGCATCTCTTCCTATACCCGAGAGACGGAATTTGATTCCTGGGATCTTTGGAGCCGCAAATATATCATGCTGGCAAGCGAATATTATCTGGAGATCTGCAAGGATGAGGCGTTGAAAGAAGAAATCATTCGCTTTATCAGCCGTTGCGCCGATTATATCATCGACCATATCGGCGAAGGAGAGGGGAAGAAGGATATTACCGCCGCCTCCCGCAGCTGGTATGGCATCAATTCCTCCTCGATTCTGGAGCCGATTGTCCGCCTTTATAAGCTGACGGGGGAGCAGAAATATCTGGATTTTGCCGCCTATATTGTAAATCGGGGCGGCGCTGCCCATATCAATATCTTTGAGCTGGCTTATGAGAATCAGCTCTATCCCTATCAATACGGTGTTTCCAAAGCCTATGAGATGATCTCCTGCTTTGAGGGACTTTTGGAATATTATGAGGTTACCGGCATCGAAAAGTATAAAACCGCAGTAATCAATTTCGGCCGCGCCGTCTTGGAAAGCGAGCTTTCCATCATCGGCTGCTGCGGCATTACCCATGAGCTTTTTGATCATACCAAAGCGCGGCAGACGGTGGTGCAGGATGAGGTAATGCAGGAGACCTGCGTAACCGTTACCTGGATGAAATTCGCCGCCCGCCTCTTAGCGCTTACGGGCGATAGTGCCTTTGCCGATTCCATAGAGCAATCCTTCTATAACGCTTACCTTGGCGCATTCAATACCGAAAATAAAGATTGCCCCTATGCCCGAGAAAAATTTCTCGGCAAGGAAAAAGCGCCCAAGCTGGTGCGCACCTTCCTGCCGGTGGATAGCTATAGCCCCTTGACCCCCGGCAAGCGGGGAGTGAAGATCGGCGGCTCTCAGCAGCTTCATGATTATAGCTACTATGGCTGCTGCGCCTGCATTGCGGGCGCAGGCGTCGGGGTGTTCCTCAAGGAAATGATCACCACCGATGAAGAGGGGATCACCATCAACTTCTTTGAGGAAGGCTTGGCCCAGCTGAGATGGAAGGATACCAATATCTATCTGCAGATGGAAACCGATTATCCTACCGACGGAAAAATCAAGCTCACCATCAAGACCGATCGCCCCACCGCCTTTACCTTAAAGGTGCGCAACCCCGCATGGTCCGATGCCCCTTCCGGCTATACCACCCTTCATAAAGAATGGAAAAATGAGACGGTCGAGCTGAATTTTGAGATGAAGCTTAAGGCCCATTTCCCCGAAAAATGGGAAAAGGATACCGTCTATACCAAAATGAAAAAGGGCGGCGGCTGGCACAGCGCTGCCGCCGAAGAGGTATTCCATAAAGAAGAGGAAGATCATTATATCGCCCTCACCTACGGCCCCTTGACCCTTGCCGCCGATTCCCGCTTGGGAAAACCCGCCGATTCGGTCTTTGATTTTGAGCCCCGGGGCACCCTTCAAGAGGATCTGACCATCGCCCCCAATGTACCCTGCCTGCTGAAGATGAAATTCACCGATAAAGAGGGCAAGGATTTCTATCTGGTAGACTATTCCAGCGCCGGCCGCGATTGGGAGACCACCATTGCAGCATGGCTGCCCATTTCATGATACTCTTTTGATCTGCGTTTTATTTTTGATCTCATTCTTGACAATCCATGCTGTTTGTGATAAACTTTCAGTTACGCCGGTGTGGCGGAACTGGCAGACGCCCGGGACTTAAAATCCCGTGGGTAGCGATACCCGTACCGGTTCGATCCCGGTCACCGGCACCAAAAAAAGGCACCCTTTATGGGTGCCTTTTTTGGTGTTGGTTTTCTGATTGAGACGACTTTTCAAAGAAAAGTGCGGGTCAGTCGAAGCTGTCCCAAAGCCACGTTAGGTTTTGGGATCAGCGAAGTCGGCAGCACGACGGTTTTGCCGCTACCGCTCGGAGCGGTCGGCAAAAGCCGAGAGCGCACCGTTACCGGTCATTTCTGATTTCATGAGATTTCTTAAGCCAAACACCCTTTATGGATGCCGGTTTTTATTCTTCCATGCAGATCAACTCAATAGATCTGCATTTTTTTGTTTTTTCATCCAAATCGGCCAGAAGACCGTTGATGATGCAGGGCGGGTCGCCGTCGGTAATCTTCATGCGGTTTTCGGGGTCGATAAAATTATGGATGCAGGGCTCAAGGCCCTTGCCGAGGATACTGTCTCTTGAGCCGCACATTCCCACATCGCTGAGATACCCCGTACCCTTCGGTAAAATTCTTGCATCATTGGTCTGGACATGGGTATGGGTGCCGAAAACCAGCGCCACTCTTCCGTCAAAATGCCAACCCATGGCCTGCTTTTCGGCGGTGGCTTCCGCATGGAAATCGACGATGGTAAGATCGCGCGGCCCGCCCTCTTCCAGCATTTTTTCGAGGGTGGTGAAGGGATTTTCGCATTTATTCATATAAAAGGTCCCCTGCAGGGAGATGACCCGCAGATCATAGGCCCCCATATCCATCCGATATTCTCCTTTGCCGAAAGGATCGCCCTGCCAATTAGCAGGGCGCAAAAGAGCCGGCATTTCTTCATGAAGCTCTCCCGCCTCTTTGCGCTGAAAGGAATGGTTGCCGCCGGTAATGCAATCGGCCCCCGCATGGAACAACCGCTCGGCCGAGAGGCGATCGATCCCGTTGCCGATGGCGCTATTTTCCCCATTGATGATGATGCAATCGGGGCGATATTTTCTTTTAAGGGCGGGCAGGCAGCGCTCCACCGCCTCAAGGCCCACACGGGAGACCACATCTCCCAGCACGAATAATTTCAAAAGGTTTCCTCCTCAAAATCAGGAATGAAGCTTTCCTTGGCGGTTTCTCCCTCCTGAATATATGCATATTTGAATTGCAGCGAGCGGGCGTAGTCCACCACCGTCCGGTAAGCGGCGGGGGGAAGGGGAGCGGAAAGCTCCTTCGGCAGCCCATCGCCTACGGGGGTATATTGGTTCATGATGCTGACCATGATGGTATCACCAAAGGTTTCCTTGAGCCATTTAAGATTCATCATCGCCTCATGCTCCAGCGAGGGGAGCACCAAAAGCCGCACCACCACGCCCCGTTTCAGCATCCCCCGCTCATCCAACCGAGGGGCGCCCGCCAAGGAGACCATCTCCGAAAGCGCTGCTCTTGCCACCGCCGGATAATCGGCGGCGCGGCTGTATTTTTGAGCGGAGGCGCTCTCTCTATATTTGAGATCGGTAAGATAAATATCTACGGTTTCTTTAAGAGCCCGCAAGGTTTCTATCCGCTCATATCCGCTTGTATTATAGACCATCGGGAGCTTGCCCCCTTGGGCCCGATAGCCCGCCACCGCCTCTTTGATCTGCAAAGCATAGTGGGTGGGGGTTACAAGGTTGATATTATGAGCGCCCTGCCTTTCCAACTCGAAAAACAGAGCGATCAACCGCTCCAAAGAGATTTCCTTCCCCTTGCCCCCATGGCTGATGGCCCGATTCTGGCAATAGATACAGCCCAGAGAACAGCCCGAAAAAAAGATGGTGCCCGAGCCTCTCTCGCCCGAGATGGGCGGCTCTTCCCAAAAATGAAGGGCGGCTCTTGCGATCTTAACGGCTTCTTTTTGGCCGCAAAGGCCGCTTTCTTTTCTGCGATCCGCTCCGCATCTGCGGGGGCAGAGCTCACACTTTTTGAGATCTAACATTCAGCAATACCACTCCTGCCAATACCAAAAGAATTCCGAAAAAACTGAGCAAGGAAGGGATTTCTCCAAAGGCGGCCATTCCGATCAAGGTGGCCACCACCGGCTCCAGCGATGCCATAATGGAGGCCTTGCCCGCCTCAAGGCCGCAAAGGCCCAAGGTATAAAAAATATAGGGAAGCACTGCGGTGATGATGCCCATCAGCATCATCATGATCCAGCCCTCGGCGCCCGCCTCGGCCACAGCCGAAAAGGCATGAATCGGCTCTGCAAAGGGCAGCACACCGATGATGGAGAACCAAAAGGTATAGAGGGTGATGGTCAGGGAATGATAGCCCCGATTCATGGCAAAGCGGCTGAAGATGCTATACATGGCATAGCCGAAGGCCGATAAAAAGCCGGTAAGCAGCGCAAGGAGCGGCACCGCCCCGCCCCGAAGATCGCTCACCAAGACGCAGCCCAAGAAGGCAACCGCGCAAGCAAGGGCTTTGAGCGGGGTGATCTTTTCCTTGAAAAGGACGGCCGAGAGCAGCATCACTAAAATCGGCGCCAAATACAACAGCACCGCCGCCACCGAAAGGGAGGTTAGGGTGATGGTATAAAAATAGCAAAAGCTAAACATGGCGATGGAGAGGATTCCGGTGCCGAAAAAGCACCATAAATCCCGCAGGCGCACCTTAAAGCCCTTCGGATGCATTACGCCCACCACCAAGGGCAGCAGCACCGCCGCCACCGTTACCCGAAGCAAGACCACATCCATCGCCCGCAGCCCGATTTGATCAAAATAGCGCACAAAGATCCCCATGCTGCCCCATAAAGAAGCGGCCAGCAGGATAAAGAGGGTGCAAATACCTTTCTTTTTCATCCCGCTCAGAAAATCTCGATGCTATATTCGTTGGAATAGCGCTTGCCTGCTTCCAGAGAAAGCAGAGTGGGCTGGGTAGAGAAATCCTCTACGATATCCTTTCTGGCGGGCAGAGAGGTCCAAGGCTCAATGCAGACATAGGGGGCTTCGGTAAAGGGGCGATGCCAGATGCCCAGATACTCCATATCGGGATAGCAAAGCTTGACCGCCCGCCCATTTTTATCGCTCTTTAGGGTAACTGCTCTGCACATCTGGGTAAGAATAATGGCATCATGGTCGAAGCAATTATGCTTGAGGGCAATCCGTTTGCCGCCCTCCAAGGGGAATTTCACATTCTCGCCCTGCACATAGCAATCCTCGCTCATTCCAACCAAGAGAGCCTCTTTTTCACAATCGAATTCCAGATAATAATCCTCAAAATCAAGGCCGCGCTCCAGCGGCACATTGAAGCCGGGATGGCCGCCCACGCCGAAATACATGGTCTTCTCATCGTTATTTTCAACGATATAAGTAATCAGCAGCTTACCGCCTTCTAAGCGATAATCCACCCCAAAGGAAAATTCATAGGGATATTGCGCCAGCGTAACCGCATCGGCTTTGATGGTGAAGAGGATATGCGCATCATTCTCCTGCTCTGCCTCAAATACCATATTCTTGGCAAAGCCATGGCTCTTCATCTCATAGGTTTTTCCCTCTAAGGTATAGCGGCCGGTGGTCAGGCGGGCAATATGGGGGAAAAGATTGGGCGCCTGATCGGCCCAGATCTTCTCATCGCCCTGCCAGAGATATTCAGCGCCGTCGGCACTCTTGACGGAGCGCAGCTGCGCACCTTTATCTTCAATGGTAACGGTCAGTTTTTCATTTTTCAGTTGATAAAGCATCGATTTTTTCTCCTTTTTATTGATTTTCAATCAGGGTAATGATGGGTTTTCCGTCGGCGCCCAGCAGGGGAGTAATCCCGCCGGCATAGCCGCTTTGGTGGCAGAGATAGGTTACTCCCGTTTCTTTATCTACCCAGATTTCCTTGCTTCCCGCGCCTTGGGAATAGATTTTAATAAAACGCTTTTCCTTTTTCATTTTTATTCTCCTTTAGTATTGCTCTTGACTTCTATTTTGATATAAAGATCTTTTTTGTCTTTCTTTCCATTGCTATCAACCATTTTGACCTTGTATAGGCGGAACAATTGTCCATTCATCGTATTCTTTGGAAACATCATTTTTATGGGAGCCTTCATTCCATCTATTTGAATTTCTTTTTCCACTCCATTTTTTGCTTCCTGTTCGGTTAAAATGATTACTTTATCTATTTGCGTTTCTTCTACCATTGCAACTTTAACGCCGCAATATTGGCAAAACTTGCTGTCGTCAAGAATTTGTTTCCCACACATTCTGCAAAACATAGACTTGCTCCTTCATTTACTTTTCTTTACTTGTTGGCAATGCGGGCATTTTCTTAACCAAACATCACAACCATTGGCTAAATATTTATAACCGCAATCCAAACATTCCATTTCAAAAAACCTTTGGTTATAATGGGTTTCAGACTTCCCCCTATAACCCCTGTTTTTTTGGTTGTTTTTATTGATATATCCAATGTCTAACGTTTTCATTTGGCATCCTCCCGATACAGCAGCACGCAACACTCTACATGATGGGTTCTTGGGAAGAGATCCACCGGAGTGGCCTCCTGCAGCTCAAAGCCTTGCTCCCTCAAAATTTTAAGATCCCTTGCCAGCGTGGCCGGGTTGCAGGAGACATAGATCAGCTTTTTCGGCGCCATTTGGCAGATGGCCTCTAAGGTCTGCTGATCGCAGCCCTTGCGGGGGGGATCGACGATAATCAAATCGAAGGAGCGCCCCTCTTTGGCAAACCTTGCGGCCGCCGCCTTGGCATCGGCGCAGAAAAATGCGGCATTTTCCACTTGGTTGAGGGCTGCATTTTCTTTGGCATTTTCCACTGCCTGCGGCACGATCTCTACCCCCACCAGCTCTTTGCATTGCTCCGCAAGGGAGAGCCCGATGGTGCCGATGCCGCAATAAAGATCCAAGACCCGCTCATGGCCCTTGAGGGCCGCATACTCCATTACTTTTTTATAGAGCACCTCTGTCTGGCCGTGGTTGACCTGATAAAAGGACCGGGGGCTGATCCGATAGCGCTTATCAAGGAGCAGATCCTCCATAAAGCCCTCGCCCAATATGGTCTCACTCTCTTTGCCCAGCACCACATTGGTATTGCGATCGTTATAATTGATGACCACCGTTCTCACTTGGGGAAAAGCATCTGATAAAGCCTTGGCAAAGCGCTCTTTTTTTGGAAAATCCTTGCCGTTGACTACAAGGCAGGCCAAAATCTCTTTTTCCTCGACGCCGCAGCGCAGATAAAGATGGCGGACAAGCCCCGTATATCCCTCTTCCTCATAGGCAGAGATGCCTTCTTTTTCCATAAACGAGAGGGTCCACTGCAGAATCTCATTAAAGAGGGCGGGCTGAATGGCGCAAGGAGCACCGCCTACAACCCCATGGCTGCCGGGGGCATAAAAGCCGCCCTGAATCCTGCCTCTTACATTGCGGATGGGAAATTGGGCCTTATTGCGATAAGACCTCTGCTCCGCCGCACCCAAAATGGGGGAGAGGGGGGCATCTATGCCGCCGATACGGGCAAGGCAATCCTTGACCTTCTTTTCCTTTAAGCGAAGCTCCTCTTGATAATCAAGATGCCAAAAGGCGCAGCCGCCGCAGCGGGGAAAGAGGGGGCAGGCCGGCTCCACCCGAAAGGGGGAAGGGGAGAGCAGCTTCAAAAGCTTGCCGTAGCCAAATCGTTTGCCTGCTTTCACCACTAAAATTTCAGCCTCTTCTCCCGCCACTGTATTGGGAATGAATAATACATATCCCTCATGGCGGGCGATTCCAAAGCCTTCCTCGGTATAATCTTCAATTTTCACCTTCAAAATCGTATTCTTATTCATAACTTTTATTTTATCATGCTCCCTCTCTTTTTGCAATATTTCTTAAAAATTCGTCCATACTGAAAAAGAGGTGATTCTCTTTGTTTGCATTATTATTGATTGCGCAAGCCTTTTCCTTGACCGGCGGCTATATTCAGACCTTGGTGCTCTCTTGGATTGCCGCCGATACCGCAGGGGGGCTTTATGCTTTGAGCTTCTACATGATCGCCTGCTATCTGCCGGTGGCCCTGCTGGCCTATCCGTTCGGCAGGTGGCTGGACCGCCGCCCTCAGAAAAAATGGCTGCTGCTCAGCGAGAGCCTTTTGGCCGCCCTCTCCCTGCTCCTTTGGCAGGGGGCGAAAAGGGGATGGCTTTCTTTCCCCTTTTTGCTGACCTTCGGCGCTATTTGGGGGGTGGTGCGGGCCTTTCAGACCCCTCTTTATCAAAGCCTGCCCAAAAAGCTTTCCGAAAATCTCTCTAAGGGGACCGCCCTGCTGACGGCCGTTACCTGCGCCGCCCGAGGCATCGGGCCCATTCTTGGAGGGCTTCTTTACCAGCGCTATGGCGCGCCCGTCCCTTTTTTTATGAATTTTCTCTCCTTTTTGCCCTCTCTTTTGCTCCTCTCTTTGATTAAAATCCCGCCCAACCGCGTCGGGGAAAAGCCGGCTCTGAAAAAGCATCTGCCCCTTTTGTGCAAGATCTTCTTGGTGGGCTTTTTGGGGATCAATTATAATGTAACCTTTGTGGCGCTGGTGCGGGAGCGGGGCTTCGAGAGCGGAGCCTACGGCATTGCCCTCGGGCTTTTAGGGCTGGGGGCGTTGGCAGGGCTTTTTTTGAAAAGCAAAGTCAAAAAGCCCTTGCCGTTAGGGATCTTCCCCCTTTTGATGGGGGTGCTCAATCTCTGCCTTTCCAAAGCCGCAGGGCTACTTTGGATCGGCGCTTGCATTCTCCTCTACGGCATCTTGGATTTTTGGTTTTTTGCCCAGAGCATCTTCCTGCTCACCAAAGAAATTAAAAAAGAAGAGACCACCGCCCTCATGGGGCTTTATACCATGGTCTCGGTGGGGGCGATGCCTGCAGGGGCGCTTTTCTGGAGCTTTATTGCCCGCACCTTTTCTCTTCCTTCCACCCTCGCACTGATCGGCGCAGGGTTGCTGCTTTTAGGTTGCTTTCTTTTCATTTCGGCAAAAAAATAAAGGGGCTGTAAAAAACAGCCCCTTTTTAATCAATTCTCCCCGTAAACTGCCCGCCTCGCTTCAGAGCGCCGAAATCCTGCTGGCGCAACGCCTCATAGGCGATAATTGCCACCGCATTGGAAAGATTGAGGCTTCTTGCCTCATCGATCATGGGAATTCGGATGCACCGCTCGGGATAAGGCTTCATGATCCGCTCGGGCAGGCCTTTTGTTTCGCGGCCGAAGAGCAAAAAAAGTTCTTGCTGCTCATCGGAAAAATCCACCTCGCTATAAACCTTCTGGGCCTTGGTGGTGCAATAATAGATTTGGCCCCGCCCTTCGGCAAAGGCGGCAAATTCCTCATAATTTTCATGGACGGTAAGATTCAGATACTGCCAATAATCCAGACCCGCCCGCCTGACCGCCTTCTCATCAATGGAGAAGCCCAAGGGCTTAACCAAATGCAACGCACAGCCGGTGGCAGCGCAGGTGCGGGAGATATTGCCGGTATTCTGCGGGATCTCCGGCTCTACTAATACAATATGGATCATGATTCTCTCCTCCCTAGGGTGACAGAACTCGAACCTGCCACCCTATGCTCCCCATCATATCATAATAAAGAAAATTTTTCAATCATATAATGAAAGAGACCTATTTGGTCTAAAATGTTGGTAGAACCTATTTAGGAAGGGTGTGATTATGACGGAACGATTTTCAAAGCTTGCCGCTCATGCACTGGAGCGCAGCCTCAATATCGCCGAAGAACTGGGGCACACCTACCTCGGAAGCGAGCATCTTCTCTACGGCCTTTTGAAGGAAAGCGACGGCGTGGCTTCAAGGCTTTTGATCTCCAAAGGAATTACTGCCGATAAGCTTCGCCGAAAGCTCTGCGAGCGGATCGGATCGGGGTGTCCCTCTCTTCTTTCGGTGGGGGATATGACCCCGCGCTTGGAAGGGATCATCACCAAAGGAGGAAGCCTTGCCCATCGATTCGGCTTTTCCGTGGTGGGGACCGATCATCTGCTGATGGCTCTTTGCGAGACCCCCGATGCGGTGGGCTATAAGCTGCTCTCCGAGCTCAAATGCGAGCCCAAGAAGCTTCATCTGGCCCTTCGGGAGCGGATGGGGCTTGCCGATCTCCCCTTGCAGACGGAAAAAGCAAAAAAAGGGGGCGCCAAAAATCTTCAGAAATTTGCCATTGATCTTACCAAAGAATGTCTTTTAGGAAAAAATCATCCCCTGATCGGCAGAGAGGAAGAATTATCCGCCCTCATGCGGATTTTGATCCGACAAAATAAAAATAACCCCTGCCTGATCGGAGAGGCGGGGGTCGGAAAAACAATCATTGTAGAAGGGCTTGCCGCCCGCATTGCCGCAGGGCAGGTGCCGGCCGCTTTGCGGGATCTCCAAATCCATATGCTGGATCTGACCGCCCTCATTGCCGGCACCAAATATCGAGGGGAATTTGAAGAGCGGCTTCGCTCGCTGCTGGAAGAAGTGGAAAAGGATCCCAATCTGGTCTTATTTATTGATGAGATGCACCTTTTAGCAGGCGCCGGCGCAGCGGAAGGGGCCATTGATGCGGCCAATATTCTCAAGCCCGCGCTGGCAAGAGGCCGCATCAAGGTCATCGGCGCTACCACCTTAGAGGAATATCGCCGCTATATCGAAAAGGATAGCGCCTTGGAGCGGCGGTTTGCCCCCATCCATGTGGAAGAGCCCTCCGAGGAGCAGACCATGGAGATCCTCAGGGGCGTGCGCCCCTCTTTGGAGGAGCATCACGGCGTTATCATCCCCGATGAGACCCTCTCTGCCGCCATTCGCCTTTCGGTAAGATTTTTGAATGATCGATTTCTGCCCGATAAAGCCATTGATCTGATCGACGAGGCGGGCGCGCGGCAGCAGCTGCTGACCTATGCCGCCCAAGGGGGCTCGCGGCGGGCAAAGATTTTAGAAAAGCAGCAGGAGCTGGATCAGCTGCTTCGCAGGCGGGAATTTTCAAAATTGCTGATGGTGCGGGATGAGCTGGAGCAGCTCAAGGCCTTGGATGAGCCCGATTCTTCGGAAAAGGTGGTGCTGAGCCCCCGCTCAATTGCCGCCATGGTGCAGGAAAAGACAGGGATTCCCATCAGCGATCAAGAGCCCCAAGGGGAAGCCCTTGCCCTTCGGCTTTCCAAAACCCTTGAGCAAGAGCTGATCGGCCAGCAGGAGGGGATTCGCGCCATCACTTCGGCCATTCTCCGCTCCCGCGCAGGCCTTTCCGACCCCAAGCGCCCTTCCTGCACCCTGCTTTTTTGCGGCCCCACCGGCGTAGGGAAAACCCGCCTTTGCAAGCTATTGGCGAAGGCCCTCTTCGGCAAGGAGGAGGCCTTAATCAAAATTGATATGGGAGAATATATGGAGCCCCATTCCGTCGCCCGCCTGATCGGCTCGCCGCCCGGCTATGTCGGCCATGAAAAGGGCGGCGGGTTGGTCAATCAGATTCGCAACCATCCCTATAGCGTGGTGCTTTTTGATGAAATTGAGAAAGCCCATCGGGATGTTTTGAATTTATTGCTGGGAATCTTGGATGAAGGACGGCTGACCGATGGAGAGGGAAGATGCGCCAATTTCAAAAATTGCCTCATCATCCTCACTTCTAATTTAGGAAGCGAGCAGGCGGCAGAAGAGCCCTTGGGATTTGGAAATTCCGGCGGGAAGGATGCGGAAAAAACCATCCGCGCGGCCATAAAAAAAGCCTTGCGGCCTGAATTTCTCAATCGGCTGGATGAAATCGTTGTCTTTCATCCCTTAGATCGGGAGGCGCTGCTGGAAATTGCCCGCCTGCAGTTGATCACCTTGCAGGAGCGCCTCGGCGCATTGGGCTATTCCATTGAATTCTCTGAGGATGTGGCCCTTTGGGCGGTGGAGAAGGGCTACGACCGCCGCTACGGCGCCCGCTCCATCATCCGAGCGGTGGAAAAAGAGATCTCCAATGCGCTGGCAGAGCGGCTTCTCAAAGGAGAACTTACCGATGGGCAGATCACCGCCGCATCCCTTCATGGATTTCATATTGACGAAACCCATAAAATCCATTAAAATGATGGTATAAATTGTCGCAAAGGATGTTGAACGCATGAAACTGAATTATAAGAGAACGGTGCTGGTGGGGCTTGCCTTTATGTCCATCAGCAGCTTCTGGCAGCTTTACAATTATATTATTCCTCTGATTTTGAAAAATACCTTTGGGGTTACCGATGCGGTGAGCGGCTATGTGATGGCGGCAGATAATATCTTGGCGGTATTTCTGCTCCCCCTTTTCGGCGCCCTCTCCGATCGGGTCCATACCCCCTTCGGGCGGCGCAAGCCCTTCATCATTGTGGGCTCTTTTTTGGCGGCAGGGCTGATGTTTTTGATCCCCTTGGCCGATGCTCAAAAAAATCTCACCCTCTTTGTGGTGGCGCTGGCGGTGCTGCTGATTGTATTGAGCTCCTACCGCTCGCCTGCGGTGGCGCTGATGCCGGATGTAACCCCTAAGCCTTTGCGCAGTAAGGGCAACGCTGTCATCAACCTGATGGGCGCCTTAGGCGGAATCATCACCCATTTGGTGATTTCGTTCTTCGCCCAAAGCTATACCACCATCTTCTCCATTGTGGCAGGCTTTATGGTTACCTGCGCCATCATTCTGATGTTTGGCGTTCATGAAAATAAATTGGTGGCAGAGATGCCCCCTGAGCCGGAGAACACGCAAAAAGAAGCGGGCGGAAAGATGCCCAAAGAGGTCCGCAAGAGCTTGATCTTTATCCTCCTTTCGGTCTTCTTGTGGTTTATGGCTTATAACGCTGTGGAAACCGCCTATTCCCGCTATGTGCAGGATGTATGGGGAAGAAGCGAGAGCGTGGGCTCCACCATGATGATCATCGCCATGCTGGTGGCTACCGCCAGCTATCTGCCGGTGGGCCAGCTTTCTGCAAAGATCGGCCGTAAAAAGGTCATTCTGGGCGGAGTGGCCTTGATGGCCTGCGCCTTTTTTGCCGGCTTCCTGCTGCCCGGCTATAGCATCGCCGCCTATCTGATCATGGGCGCCATCGGCATCGGCTGGGCCTCCATCAACGTCAACTCCTATCCCATGGTGGTGGAGATGAGCAAGGGAAGCGATGTGGGCAAATATACCGGCCTTTATTATACCTTCTCCATGTCGGCCCAAATCCTCACCCCCATCCTCTCCGGCTATCTCTTTACCTATCTGCCCTTTGGATATCGGGTGCTTTTCCCTTATGCTTTGATTTTCTCGGCGCTGGCCTTTATCACCATGACCTTTGTGCGCCACGGGGATAACCGCCCCGATCTGCCCCAAAGCGCGCTGGAGCTTTTCGGGGAGGAGGATTAAGCGATGGTTTGGCTGATCCTTCTTCTTTTCTTCATTTTCATCCTCTGGATTTTTCTGATTGCCCCCGCCGCAAACGCCTCGGAGGAGCTTCAACTATTAAAATCGAAAAAATATGCCCATCGGGGGCTTCATGACATTCAAAAAGGGATCCCCGAAAATTCTCTTATGGCCTTTTCCTTGGCCGCAGAGAAGGGCTACGCCATTGAGCTGGACGTGCATATCAGCAAGGACGGCGCTTTGGTGGTGGAGCATGATGATACGCTGGAGCGGACCTGCTCCTCTCCTCTTACCATTGAGGAACATGATTGGTCTGCCCTCAAAGACCTTCGGCTGGAGGGCACCGAAGAGCGGCTTCCCCTCTTGAGCGAGGTCTTGGCGCTGATCGACGGCAGAGTTCCTCTGCTGATTGAAGCCAAGGTGGCAAAGGGAAGCCATACGCGCCTTGCCAAGGCTTTGGCTGAGATGCTCAAGGGCTATCAAGGGCTCTATTGCATCGAATCCTTTGACCCACGCCCCCTTTATTGGCTCAGAAAAAATGCGCCCCATATCATCAGAGGGCAGCTTGCCTCCCATGTGCGCAAGGATGGAGCGAAGGTTTCGCCCCTTACCGATTTTGCCCTCTCCAATCTGCTGGTCCATGTGCTGAGCAGGCCTCATTTTGTCGCCTACGGCTATCAAGACCATCGAAATCTTTCTTTTCGGCTCTGCCGCGCCCTTTTCCGCCCGCCCCTCTTTTTATGGACGGTGCGGGATCAGAAGGCAGCAGCCCTTGCCGCTCGGTTGAAGGCGGCGCCCATCTTTGAATCCATGGAGCTTTAAGATCATGGCATTTTTCAAAAAAATCAAGCCGCACACTCTTTTTGCGGCCCTTTTGGGCGGTTTCTTGCCCATTGCCTCCCTTTTCTTTATTGAATTTTTGCAAAGCAACATTACCATCCGCACTTGGACAAGCGCTCTTTTGAATCTTGCCCTGATCGGCGGAATCTATTTGCTGCTTTTCGCCCTCTGCGGCCCCCGCATCGGCGGATGGATCGGTTTGCCCCTTTTCTTGGCGATCGGCATTGCCAATCATTATGTCATCGCCTTCCGCGGCACCACCCTGCTGCCTTGGGATCTTGCGGCGGCCAAGACGGCCATGAATGTCATCGGCAATTTTACCTTCTCCATCAAGAAGGAGCTTTTACTCTCCTTGGCAGGGGCGGCGCTATTGATGATTGCCATCCGGAAAGTGATGCCGAAAAAGCCCCGCAACCGCCGGCTGTTTTCTGCTGTTTCTCTCGCCGCAGCGGCAGGGCTATTTGCCTTTTTTGCCATCGGCCTTGCCCGCTTTCCTTTCACGATCGACCATTGGAATCAAAATCATGCCGCCAAAGAAAACGGCTATCTTTTGAATTTTGCCATCAATCTGAAAGCCCTTCGGCCCAAAGTGCCGAAAGGCTATTCTTCCGAAAAAGCCCAAGGGCTTTTGGCAGAATATCAAGAGGAGCAGGAAGCAGGGGAGCGGCCCAATATCATTGTAATCATGAATGAGGCCTTTGCCGATCTTCCCATGGAAGAAAAAAATCTCTCGGAAGATCCCCTTTCCTTTTTTCATTCTCTCAAGGAGAAGAAAAATACGGTCAGCGGGAAGCTGATTGCCCCTGTCTTTGGCGGCGGCACCTGCAATACGGAATATGAATTTTTAACCTCCCATGTATGCGAAATGCTGCGGACAGGCAGTTATCCCATGCAGCAGTTGGTTAATGATGAATCTCCCTCCATCGCAAGCGGCCTCAAGGACTTGGGCTATAAAACGATCGGCATCCATCCCTTTTTGGGCAACGGCTGGAATCGCAATCGTGCTTATCCGCTTTTGGGATTTGATCAATTTCTCACTATTGAGGATTTTGATAAGGATGCTGAGCGGATGCGGGATTATATTACCGACCGCGCCTGCTACCAAAAAATCGGGGAGCTGCTCAAGGAATCAAAAGAGCCTCTTTTTGCTTTTGCGGTAACCATGCAAAATCATGGCGGCTATACCGAACACCCTGATTCAGTCCCCGATACCCTTTCCTTTGATCAGCAGGAGCAATATCCCCAGACAAAGATGTATCTGGAGCTTCTTAAAGAAAGCGATCAAGCTATCCAAGAGCTGATCGCTGCCCTCGAAAAGCAAGAGCGAAAGACCATCCTGCTCTTTTTCGGCGATCATCAGCCCAGCTTAGGGGCAGAATATACCGCCCTCTTTCCCAAAGCCGCCCAAAGCGGCTATGAGAGTGCGGAAGAAAAATATGGAGTTCCCTTCTTTCTCTGGGCCAATTTTGATCTGAAAGAGGAGCATGGGCTGATCCTCTCGCCCAACCATCTGGCGCCCTATCTTTTGGAACAAGCGCACCTTCCTTTAAGCCCTTATCAGCAGTTTGTGGGAGAATTACGCGGGGAGTTTCCCGTCATTTCCCCCATCTTCTGCCAAAATAAGGAGGGCGAGCGCTTTCCCCTCTTTTCTGAGGAAAAGCCTCGGATTTTAGATTACCACATTTTGCAATATGATCAGGTTTTTGATTGAATATAGGAGATGAGACCACCATGAAATATACCATGTTGCCCTGGATGAACCCTTTAAGCGCAGGGAAAATTGTTGTCGGCGCGGCGGCCGTGCTGCTGCTCTATAATATTTTTGAGTATTTTCTCAAAAAGACTCATTTTTCAATGAGCCGCGGCACCCTTGCCCTGATCAGCAATACCGCATGGCCTTTATGCTTGAATTTTTGCGCCTTCACCCTGTTCTATTGGTATTGGGCGCTGCCTATTTCCATCGGAATTTCTCTTCTTTTTATCATCATTATCCGCGGAGAGCTGAAGACCACCCGTGAGCAGGAGCTGGAGGGTGCCCGCGGGCTGAATCCCGATATCCGCACCCTTCGCGCAGAGGCCTTTGCCGATCTCTCCATTGAAGAGCAAATGGAATTCAAAAAAAATTATCGCCCGCAAAAATTTTATTGGTGGCTCTTTCTGCCTCTCACCGTCGCCCTTCCTTTTTTAGCAGTGCTTTTGCTGGAGCGCTTGGGCGCCGGAGATTACCTTTTTTCCATCGTCTATTTCGAATAAAAAATAAAAGAAGTGGCACAATCTCTAAAAAAGATTGTGCCACTTCTTTTCCGCCTATTTTGATATCATGATATCATGATATCAAAATGCCGTTTTGGCAAAGATTGCTTGTATTTTTTTGCTCATTTCGCCAAAAATATTATCGTAACCTAATAAAGGAGGTGAAACGAAATGAGCAAAGAAGTAAAGAGCAACGCTAAAGCCGGCCTTGATAAGATGAAGTTTGAGGTCGCCCGTGAAATCGGTGTGGATCTGAAGCAGGGCTACAATGGCGATCTGACTTCTGCACAAGCCGGTCATATCGGCGGCCAGATGACCAAGAAGTTGGTTGAGAAGGCAGAGCAGAATCTGTAATGATAAAAAGAAGCTATAAAAAACGTCTTGCTTCGCTATAAAACGATAGCAATGATTTTTCACAAAATAGTTTCTCAAAGAGATGAAAAAGGAGCCCCAAGGGGCTCCTTTTTCATTCAGACTGTCAAAAAAGGCACTGCGTAATATTATTGTTTTGAGCAAACTCGCGAAGCGAATACCACTCGGCGTAAGCCGAATATCACTGCGAAGCAATAGAACTCGCCGTAAGGCGAATAAAACTTAATTAAATATGGTTCCTTCCCGCTCGAAGAGTTGATCTACCTGTTCTCGAATTTTTTGATTATAATCCTTTTCCAAAAGGGGATCGAAGGAGAGCATCCGCTTGGCGCAGGAATTTGAGAGGGTGAGAAGTTCCAGATCAGTGGCGCAATCGGCGATCTGCATTTTGGGCAGGCCGTGCTGCACATCCCCAAAGAAATCACCGGGGCCGCGCAGCTCCAAATCCTTATTGGAGATGGCAAAGCCATCGGTGGTAGAGCAGAAGAAGGAGAGGCGCTCCTTCGTCTTTTCGCTCTTATTGCCGCTGACAAGAATGCAATAAGATTGCTTCTCTCCACGGCCTACCCGCCCCCGCAGCTGATGCAGCTGCGATAAGCCAAACCGCTCGGCATTTTCCAAAATCATCAAGGTGGCATTGGGTACATTGATCCCCACCTCTATTACCGTAGTGGAAACCAATATATCGCAATCTCCCGCCACAAAGCGGGCCATGGCTTCCTCCTTCAGGGCGGCCTTCATCTTGCCATGAATCAGCGCCACCCGATCGCCGTATTTTTCTTGAAGGGCCGCAAACAATTGCTCGGCGCTCTTGAGGTCCAGCTCTTCATTTTCTTCCACCAAGGGGCAGACAATATAAGCCTGCCCGCCCTTGGCAATCTCTTTATCCAAAAAGTTCATCAGCCGCAGGCGATACCCCTCATCCACCAAATAGGAGCGAATTTCCTTGCGCCCTTGCGGTCTGCCGTCCAGAATCGAAAGATCCAAATCTCCCCATACCATCAACGCCATGGTGCGGGGGATGGGCGTTGCGCTCATGACCAATACATGGGGCTTTTTCCCCTTTTTTGCAAGGGTTGCCCGCTGGCGCACGCCGAAGCGATGCTGCTCATCGGCGATGACAAGCCCTAAATTTTCAAATTGCAAATGCCGTTGCAGCAGGGCATGGGTGCCGATGATCAGCCGCACCTCGCCCGATTCGGCCATTCCATAAATCTCTCGTTTTTCTTTTGGGGTCATAGAGCCCACCAACAGGGCGCTTTTGATCCCCAATTTTTCCATCAAAGGCTGAAAATAAGCAGCATGCTGACGGGCCAGAATCTCTGTGGGGGCCATAATCGCCACCTGATAGCCCGACCGGATTGCGCCATAGGCCGCCTCGCCCGCCACAAAGGTTTTCCCGCTGCCTACATCGCCCTGCAGCAACCGATTCATGGCAAAGCCGCCTTGCATATCCGAAAGGATTTCTTCCACCGCCCGCTTCTGAGAAGGGGTGGGGGAGAAGGGATGCAGATCCCGAAAGGCAGAATCCCACTTGGCCACAGGGAATCGATTTTGATCCTTCTCCCTGCGGCTGTAAAGGGATAGCCCCAGCTGGAAATAAAGCAATTCCTCGAAGATCAGCCGCCGCCGACCCATTAAAATCTCCTGCTGATTTTGCGGCAGGTGAACCGCCCGCAGGGCTTGGGGCAGGGGAAGCAGATCATATTTTTCCAAAAGCTTCTCGGGCAGGGGATCCAAAATCTGCTCTTCCACCCTTGCCAAAGCCTCTTTCACCAAGCGGCGGATCAAGGTCTGATTCAACCCGCTGACGCAGGGATAGATCGGCAGAATGGAAGGAGCCTCTCCCGCTTTGAGCTCTTGCGCATCGGGAGCAATCATATGAAGCAATTTTTTGGTATCCATCCGCCCATAGAAATTAAAGGTTTTGCCCACCTTCAATTTTTGGCGGATATAGGGATTATTAAAATAGGTAAGGGTCATGGCCCCGCTATCGTCGCCTACCCTAACTTCGGTGAGCAATCTGCCCCCGTAGATCCGCCGCTCAATGGGCGCGGAGAGGACCGTTGCAATCAGGCTGACCTTCTCGCCCATATGGATGCTCAGCTCCTCAATGGGCAACACCATCGACCGATCTTCATAGCGGCGGGGATAAAGCTGCAGCAAATCCCCTATGGTCGATACGCCGATCCGCTCCAAAGCGGCCGCTCTTGCTTTCCCGATTCCCGACAACTTTATAATAGGCGTCTGCATTGGCTTTACCCCCTTTCATGAATTTCTATCTCTACTATACAAGATTTCCGGCAAATTTGCAAATAAATCTTGTCTTCTAAAAAAATTTAATATAGAATATCATAGTAAGGAAGTGAATTGAATGAAAACAATTTTAATTACCGGAGGAAGCGGCGCCATCGGCAGTATGACCGCCTACCTTGCTGTCCGCAAAGGGTATCGCGTTGTCTTCAGCTACCATCAGAATCAGTCGGCCGCAGAAAATCTTCTGGAAGATCTTCGGGCTTTGGGCGGAGAGGTTTGCGCCCTTCAAGGAGATCTCACCAAAGAGGCCGATCGGGCGGCTTTGGTGGAAGCGGCAGGAGAAATTGATGTTTTGGTCAATAATTTCGGCGCTGCCCATTATCGGGAATTTGCCCAAGAGACGGCCGATTCCATCGGCGAGGTTTTGCAAACCAATCTCCTCGCCCATATGGCGCTGACGCGCCTTGCTCTCCCAAAAATGCTCTCCAAAAAAGCGGGCGCGATCATCAATATCTCTTCCGTCTGGGGGCAGACGGGCGCCTCCTGCGAAGTCTCCTATTCTGCCGCCAAGGCAGGGCTTATCGGCTTCACAAAAGCCTTGGCCAAGGAGCTGGCGCCCTCGGGCATTACCGTCAATTGCGTTGCCCCCGGATGTGTGGAAAGTAAAATGCTGGAGGGCTTGGATCGGGCGGCTCTTTTAGAGATGATCCCCTCAGGTTCGCTTTGCTCGGGGCTGGATGTGGCCCAATCGATTCTCTTTTTGGCAGAGCAAGAGCAGATCACCGGCCAAGTATTAGCCCCCAACGGCGGAATGTATATCTAAAAGCAAAGGATTTTCAAAACTTTTTTGAAAATCCTTTTTCTTTTTTCCAAAACAGCCATTTTGATATCATGATATCATGATATCAAAATGGCAAAAACGGGGAGGGGTCTTTATGAACGAACGATTGGAATATCTTGCAAACCTTCTATGGGGGCCCGCCACCTTCATTTTGCTGCTGGGCTGCGGGGCCTATTTTACCATCGGCACCCGCTTTCTTCCCTTTCGGGGGCTTAAAGCCGCCTTTCGCTTCGCGCTGAAGGAGGAGGGAGAGGGGGAAGTCTCGGCCTTTGCCGCCCTCTGCACCTCCCTTGCCGCAACATTGGGGACCGGCAATATTATCGGCGTTGCCACCGCTATTTCGGCGGGCGGGCCCGGCGCCCTCTTCTGGATGGTCTTCGCCGCCCTTTTGGGCTGCGGCACCCGCTATGCAGAAGGCTTTTTGGCGGTGCGCTATCGCCAAAAGGATGCAGAAGGCCGTTTTATAGGCGGTCCCTTCTTCTACTTGGAGCACGGGCTTCATCAAAAAGGGCTTGCTAAGATTTTTGCCGCCGCCTGCCTGCTTTGCTGCCTTTTAAGCATGGGCACTACCTCTCAAATCAATGGGATCGCCTCGGCGGCGACCGCCTTTTTTGATCCCAACGGGGCCCATACGCTATTCTCTTTTGGCAGCGCCCCCGTCTCCCTTGCCGCTTTGATAACTGCAGCTGCCGTTACCCTTTTGGCGGGCAAAATTTTGCGGGGCGGAATTCGGCGCATTTCATTTGTATCTACGCGAATTGTCCCGCTGATGGCAGGGCTTTTCACCCTGCTGACCCTTTGGCTGATCCTTCAGAATATTCAAAAGCTTCCCGCCACGCTTTTGCTGATTTTCAAAAGTGCCTTCTCCCCAAAAGCCGCTTTGGGAGCGGGAGCAGGCATTACCCTGCAAAAAGCCATCCGCTTCGGGCTCGGGCGAGGGATTTTCTCCAATGAAGCGGGAATGGGCTCCGATCCGATTGCGGCAGCCGCCGCCAAGACCGACCATCCCCACGCCCAAGGCTTAGTCTCCATGCTGGGGCCTTTTATTGATACGGTTGTCCTCTGCTCCCTGACCGGCCTTGCCATTATCCTCACCGATGTCTGGCAGGATCCCGCTCTTTCCGGCGCCCAGATCACCCTCGCCGCCCTTTACACCCTGCCTCTCCCCAAAAGACTGCTCTCTTTTCTCTATTTTCTTTGCCTGCTCTTTTTCGGCTTTGCTTCTATTATCGGCTGGAGCTACTATGGAGAGCAGAGCCTTCGCTATCTCTTCCCCAAAAAGCCCCCCGTTGGCCTTTTTCACTTATGCTTCCTGACGATTCTTTTTTGGGGCGGTGCTTTTTCAGCCGATTTGGTCTGGACCCTCGCAGATATCCTCTGCGCCCTCATGACCATTCCCAATCTTTTCGGCCTTTTACTGCTCTCTCCCCAAGTCTTCTCTGCCCAAAAGTATAATTATAAATTTTTATACTCTAAAAATCGCTCCTGATTTTTCTTCCAGAAAGGCAAAAGTATAATTATAAATTTTTATACTCTTTCGGAAAGGGCAAAATAATAATGCTCCCGTCTGCTTTTATTTGTAGACGGGAGCATTTTCTTATACCATTTTTGCGGGATCGACCAACGCATCGAATTCCGCTTCCTCCAAAAGCCCGCTTGCAAGGGCGGCTTCTTTGAGGGTTAGGCCCTTCCGATAGGCCTCTCTTGCAATCTTCGCCGCATTTTCATAGCCGATTTCAGGGGAGAGGCAGGTTACCAGCATCAAGGAATGATGGAGATTCTCCTTCATGCGGCCCTCATTTGCTCGCAGCCCCTTGAGGCAATGCTCTGAAAAAGAACGGATACAATCGGCCAGCAGCCGCACCGACTGCATAAAATTATAGGCGCAGACCGGCATAAAGACATTGAGCTGGAAATTGCCTTGGCTTGCGGCGATACCAATGGCCGTGTCATTCCCCATGACCTGCACCGCCACCATGGTAACTGCTTCACATTGAGTGGGATTGACCTTCCCCGGCATGATAGAGCTGCCCGGCTCATTTTCGGGGATGGTAATCTCGCCGATGCCGCAGCGAGGGCCGCTTGCCAGCCAACGAATATCATTGGCAATCTTCATCAGATTAGCCGCCAGCGCTTTCAGCGCCCCATGGGCAAAGACAAAGGAATCCTTCGAGGTGAGGGCGTGGAATTTATTGGGGGCAGGGGAAAGGGGCATATGCAGCCTTGCGCTCAGCTCCTTGCAGACCGCCTCCGAGAAGCCTTCCGGCGCATTGAGCCCTGTGCCAACAGCCGTACCGCCGATGGCAAGGCGAGAGAGGGGGATCAAGGTTTCCTCCATCATTTGGCGGGTTTCTTGGAGCATGGCCCGCCAGCCGCTGATCTCCTGAGAAAATTTCAAGGGAGTGGCGTCCTGCAGATGGGTGCGGCCGATCTTGATGATCCCTTCATGCTCTTTTTCTTTTTCCAAAAGAATCTGCTCCATCTCGGCCATGGCGGGAAGCAATTCCTTTCGGAGGGCAACCACCGCCGCAATGTTCATGGCGGTGGGGAAGGTATCATTGGAGCTTTGGGACATATTCACATGGTCATTGGGGTGAAGCCCTGTCAGATGAGCGATCACCTCATTGACATTCATATTCGTCTGGGTGCCGCTGCCGGTCTGCCATACCGAAAGCGGAAATTGATCGGCATAGCGCCCTTGCAGAATTTCTCCGCAAGCTTGCTCGATGGCTTCCGCCTGCTCTTTCTGCAGCTTGCCCATTCGGTAATTCACCGTTGCGCTTGCGCTCTTCAGATGGGCAAAGGCCTCGATCAAGCCGCGGGGCATCTTCTCCTCGCCGATCTTAAAATGCTCAAGGCTGCGCTGGGTCTGCGCGCCCCATTGATTCTGCTCCTCCACCAGGATTTCTCCCATGGAATCCTGCTCTTTGCGATATCCCATCTTTTCTTTTTCCTTTCTTGCACCCTGCGTTTGTTTATGCTATTATATTATAAAGATCTTAAAAAATCAATCGGGAGGCAATAAAAGATGAACCCTTCAAAAGTATATTTTACCGATTTTCGGGCAAGCCCTAAGGAAAACCTCTTGCAAAAGCTCAAGCGCCTTTGCATTACAGCGGGTATAAAAGACATTGATTTCAACAATAAGTATGCCGCAATTAAGATTCATTTCGGGGAATACGGCAATTTGGCCTATCTGCGCCCCAACTATGCGCGGGTGGTTGCTGATCTTATCAAAGAGCTGGGCGGCAAGCCCTTCCTCACCGATTGCAATACCCTCTATGTAGGCAGCCGCAAAAATGCCTTAGATCATTTGGAGACCGCCTATGCCAACGGGTTTTCACCCCTTTCCACCGGCTGCCATGTGCTGATCGGAGATGGGCTGAAGGGGACCGACGAGGCCTTAGTGCCGATCGACGGTGAATATATCAAAGAAGCCAAGATCGGCCGCGCCGTTATGGATGCGGATATCTTCATCTCTCTCAACCATTTTAAGGGCCATGAGTGCACCGGCTTCGGCGGTGCGCTCAAGAACATCGGCATGGGATGCGGCTCCAGAGCAGGCAAGATGGAGATGCATAACGACGGCAAGCCTCAAGTGAACCAAAGCCGATGCATCGGCTGCAAGGCCTGCGCCAAAATCTGCGCCCACGATGCACCCGCCTTTGATGGGGGCAAGGCCACCATCGATCATCAAAAATGCGTGGGCTGCGGCAGATGCCTTGCCCTCTGCCCCACCGATGCCATCCACGCCACCAACGGAAGCTCCAATGACCTGCTCAATTGCAAGATTGCCGAATATACCAAGGCGGTATTGGATGGGCGGCCTCATTTTCATATCTCCTTGATCTGCGATGTTTCCCCCAATTGCGATTGCCACGCAGAAAATGATGCCGCCATTATTCCCAACGTGGGAATGTTAGCCTCTTTTGATCCGGTGGCGCTGGATGTGGCCTGCGCCGAGCTTTGCAACGCGCAGCCGATTCTTACCAACAGCCGCTTGGGTGAAAACAGCCTCAAGGAAACTGCACCCGCCGAGGGGGATCATTTCCGCCTCAATCATCCCGATACCAACTGGCGCACCTGCGTGGAGCATGCCGAAAAGATCGGCATCGGGCAAAAGGCTTATGAGCTGATCCCCATAAGCAAACACGTATAATCCGAACCTGCCTAAAATGGCAGAATTCCAGCGCTTTTTGGCTTGTCAAAGATTTGTAGGCGCCAGCCTTACAAACTTCTCCGCACCAAAATTCATCTGAAATTCTTCTCATTTTAAGGTCAAAGAATTTTAAGGGAGCGGATTTTTGGGTTTGCAAGGCATAAAACGCAGTTAATCCTGCCGGATTAACGAGTATTTTAACACAGAAAACACAAATAATCCGCCCCTTAAAATCAGGTTCAGATTATTCGTGTTTGCTTAGAGGCACCCGCCTTTCCAAAAAGCTTTATCCCCGCATCGCTCCTTGCGATCCGATCAAAAAGAGAGGATAATAAAATGCTGTTTTTTAGAAACAAGGCGCAAAAAGAGCTGGATTTTATTCTGGAGGAGCTGAAAAACTTTCTCTCCAATAATTATAAAGATGCCGCCCACTCCTGCCGCAAGCAGCTGGGAGAAAAAGCAGAAGCTTACTATAAAGAGGGCGCGCTCAGCCATTCTCAATATCGCAAATATCAGCAGCTTTATGCCCACTATACCAAGTTGATGCAAGATTATCACCATTAAAACCCGAAGAAGGGAACGCCATGGATCCATCCGCTTTTCAAAAATTTAAGCAGGCCCACAAAGCTTATCCCGAAATGCTTTGCAAACGTTGGCGGTTGCTTTATAAAACCTACCGCCGGCTTCGGCTTATGCCTTTTTCAAGGCTTTCCGAAAATCCCCTTGCCTGCTCTTTGGGATTTGGGATCTTAATGCGCCATGGGGTAGAAGGAATGGTCATCAGTAACGCCCTCCTTCACCGGATCAATCCCGCCGGAAAAACGATGGCCCAGCTGATGGATGCCATGGGCGGAAAAATCCCACATCGCACGCTACTTGACAAAGCGCGAAAAATGACCAACGGCATTGCCCATCCTTATGTAACAGAAGATCGATTGCCATCCTTTTCTCAAATGAACGCCTTTTATCAAGCCTCCTTTAAGGCGGTTTTAGATGCTCATCTTCTGGATCTGAAAAAAATCAAGCGAGGGGCGCTACGCAAATCTGCCAAAAGGGCCTCCCGATATCTTTCTGTTATAAAAAGACAATTGGAGCACTTTTCTTTTTGCCATTCCTTAACTGCCACCCTGCTTCGAGGATGCTTAGTGCGCCAACTTACCGAATGTGCCGCTAATTTTTGGTGCTGGCAATGGGGCATTTTGCCCACCGACGCCTCCACCGAAGAAAATCCCCTTGAACTCAGCGGAGTCTTAACCGCCCTCGCCGAATCGGCAAAAGGAAGCCGCTTCCATGGGCGGATCGCCCATTTATTTGAATTAAAGAATCTTTCCAATGCTTTGATGCATGCAGATCCTTTCGATCTGAAAATCGTTCTTCGCCGAGGAAAAGCTTTAGCTAAAAGCCATCGGCTGATAAAAGAGGCTTGTTGCCCTCGGGTTTTGAAAAAAAGGCTGAAAAATATCCTCATGTGAATCCACATGAGGATATTTTTTATTCGACCTTCAAAATTTGATATTCACTCTCGCAGGGATTGCCCAAAGCAAAATAAGCCTTTCCAGCGGTAAGATCCATAATCAGCGCATGGTTGGTGGCCCCTTGGTGCATGATATCACGGGCAGCATTGGGGTTTACATGCTTGCAAATGCAATGGGGATGATTTCCATGATCGGCAAGAGCCTTCTTCACATCCTCTATTGTCAGTTCCTCTCTTTTCCCCAGCAAAGCGGCTATCCGCTCCAAGCGGGCAAGGCTGTTGGGAGAGGGGGTTGCCCGCCTCCCGAATTTCGGGCCGATAAAATGGTTGGTATGAAAATGGGCGCCCTCTTGAGGCTGCAGTTCATCTATTCCGCTGCAATCGATCTCCAAACCCAGTGCGCGGCCATCCCGATGGGTGATGATCCAATGGACAGGGGAGGGGTGCCCCCCTTCAACGGCCGCCTGATAAGCCTCCTCAAAGGTTTTTTGCTCCAAAATCTGCCGCATCCGAATATGAAGGGGTAGGCCATAGGCATACTCCGTAGTAGAGAGGGCATTGAGGGTCAGGGAAAGGCCCTCGCTGTTCATGCCCTTTCCGCCGATCATGCCCGCCTCTGCAAAGAGAAGCTGGGCGGGCTTTCCCTCTTGAGCGGGAACACGCAAAATCACCAAGGCCTCCCGCTGGGAGCGGGTATAATCCCAATTTTGCCCCGCCAATACCTTGCCTTCTTTGGTGGCAGGCGGCACTAAACTAAAAGCCGTACATTCATGGGGCGCATGGGGCGCATAAAGCAGCTCGCTGCGGCAATTGATGGCGAGGATATCCTCAAAATCCAATGCCGCTCCTTGAGCGATTCCCTTCATTTCCTCCATATATCGCGCATCGGCCTTCTGAATAGCCTCCAAAAAACCGCAAGCTTTCTCCCGCGCCTGCTGCCAATCCATTCCGCGGGCGCCGAAGAGGCGGCTGTAGCTTTCGATACCGGTGCGGATCTCTTCCTTGCAGGCCTCCCCATATAAAACCCCTCGCTCAAAGGGGGTACCGATCAACGTAATTTCTTTGATCATGCCATTCCCTCCGTTTCACTCCCATTATATATAATTTTTTGCTGAAATACAAGATATTAAAGAATCCCCTTCCGCCCGCTCGATGATCTTGACAAATTACGACCAATGTTTTATTATTAGTAGTAACCTATTTATATATATTATTTAGGAGGAACTATGGCCAGACATTATAAGCACCAGCGATCTGCCTTCAGCCCCTTGGGCGCTCTTGCGTTGGTTCTCTTAATCATTATATGCATTGTGGGAAGTTTTCTGATTTTCGGCCTGAGCAAAGATAAGGTTGCGCCCGAAATCAAGGGCGCAGAGGATATCGACGTCTATATCGGAGAGCCCGCCTCTTTTCAAGAAAACATTACGGTTACCGATAATCAAGATCAAGCCCCCGCTCTCCATGTAGACAGCAGCAAGGTGGATCTTACCCAAGCGGGAAGCTATGAGCTTACCTATACCGCCACCGATAAGGCAGGCAATCAAGCCAAAAAGACGATCTTGGTCCATGTCCTGCAGAAGGATGAAATTGCCCCCGAAATCAATGGTCTTCGCGATCTGAATGTTTATATCGGAGAGACCATCTCTTACCGAAAAAACGTAACGGTTACCGATAATGAAACGGCTTCCCCCACCCTTACGATCGATAGCAGCAAGGTGGATCTTACCCAAGCAGGAAGCTACCCCGTTACCTATACAGCCGCCGATCAAGCAGGAAATAAGACGGAAAAAACCATTACCGTTACGGTAAAGAAAAAGGAGCAGGCTGCAACCTCTTCTTCCGATGTCTATGCGCTTGCAGATAAAAAGCTCGCCTCCTTACTGACCGACGGAATGACCACGCGCGAAAAAGTAAAAGCCATCTATAATTGGGCCAATACCGGCATTTGGTATTCGGGAAAATCCAATAAAGAGGATTATTTGAGCGAGGCGCAAAAGGTGCTGCAGGGCGGCGGGACCGATTGCTTCGGTTATTTTGCTGTTACCAAGCTGATGTTTGAGCGCCTTAATATCCCTAATATTGATGTAAAAAAAGTTAAAAACCACGCGGAAGACAGCAATCATTATTGGAGCCTTGTCAGTGTAGATGGCGGAAAGACCTATTACCATTTTGATGCCACCCCCCGCAAGGGAGAGGGAGATTACTTTTTCTTGGTAACCGACGAGGAGCTTGATGCCTATTCCGATCAGCATGATAAATGCCATAATCGGGATAAATCCCTCTATCCCGCAACACCGGAGAGATAAAATGCCTGATAATAATAGAAAAGTTTTGGGTGTTATCGGCGGTTTGGGGCCGATTGCCACCGCCCATTTCATGGAACTCATCATTCAGATGACCGAGGCGGAGACCGATCAGGAAAACCTCGATATGATCATCTACAGTTTCCCCCGCATCCCCGATCGGACAGCCTATATCTTAGATCACAGTAAAGAGAGCCCTCTTCCACCCATGATCCAAATCGGCCGTGCGCTGGCAGAGCAGGGAGCAGACCACATTGCCATTCCCTGCATCACTGCCCATTATTTCTGCAAGCAGCTTAATGAAGGGATCGGCTTGCCCATCATCAGCGGCGTTGCGGAGACGGTTGCGCACTTAAAAGAGCAGGGAATTACTGCTGCCGGAATTATGGCCACAGACGGGACCATAACCTCAGGTCTTTTTACCAAAGAGCTGCAGGCTGCCGGCATCACGCCGATTGTTCCGTCAAAGGAGCGGCAGACGGATGTCATGCATCTGATCTATAAAAATGTAAAGGCGAATAAACCCGCTGAAATGGATCGCTTCTTTGCTGTGCGGGACGAGCTTTGTGCGCAGGGCGCCCAAGCCATCATTCTGGGCTGCACCGAGCTATCCCTGATCAAACGGGATTATGCCATCGGCGCCGGCTTCATTGATGCAATGGAGGTCTTGGCGCGGCAATCCTTGGTCCGCTGCGAAAAAGCCATTAAGCCGGAATATATCAATCTTATAACCGAGGTATGATTATGACAAACATTTTAGAATATCTTGAACAGACGGTTACCCGCCTGCCCGATAAGGTGGCTTTTGCCAACGAGGCAGATTCTCTCACCTTCCGCCAAACCTTCTGCCAAGCGCGAGCCATCGGCTCTTTTCTCGGCAAAAAGGGATATTATAAGCGGCCTGTTTCTGTCTTTATGAAGAAGCATCCCAAAACCATCGCCGCCTTTTTCGGTGCGGTTTACGGAGGCAATTATTATATTCCTTTGGACGATGAGATGCCCCGCCATCGCATCGAGCTGATTCTGGGCAGCCTTGATGAGGGTGCGATGATCTGCGATGAGGACACGTATCTTTTGGCAAAAGAATTTGATTTCAAGGGTGAGATCTTCAAATATGAGGACATCTGCCATACCGAGACGGACGAGCAGCTCCTTGGCGAGATTCGCGCAAAGCAGCTGGATATTGATCCGATCTACATTGTCTTCACCTCCGGCTCCACCGGCGTCCCCAAGGGGGTGATGGCTTGCCACCGCTCTGTGATCGATTATATCGAAGAGCTTTGCAAGGTGCTGAAATTCAATGAGGATTCCGTTTTCGGCAACCAAACGCCCCTTTATTTTGATGCCTGCCTTAAGGAAATCATCCCCACCTTGAAATACGGGGCTACCACCTATCTGATCCCCAAGCAGTTGTTTATGTTCCCCATTAAGCTGGTGGAATTCTTAAATGAATATAAAATCAACACCCTCTGCTGGGTGGTCTCTGCGCTGACGATGATCTCCGCTTTCCGCACCTTTGATAAGGTGGTGCCTCGCTATCTGCATACCATTGCCTTTGCCAGCGAGGTATTCCCCATCAAGCAATTCAATATCTGGAAGGCCCATCTGCCGAATGCGCGGTTTATCAACCTCTACGGGCCTACCGAAACCACCGGAATCTGCTGCTATTATGAAGTGGACCGTGAATTCTCCGAAGAGGAGACGCTTCCCATCGGCCGCCCCTTCAGCAATACCGAGATTCTGCTTCTCACCGACGAGGGAACGCTCGCAAAGGCAGGGGAGCAGGGCGAGATCTGCATTCGGGGGACACGCCTTACCTTAGGCTATTATAAGAATCCTGAAAAAACCGCTGAGGCCTTTGTCCAAAACCCGTTGAATTCCCTCTATCCCGAGCTGATTTATAAGACCGGAGATCTTGGAAAGCTCAACGATCGAGGCGAGCTGACCTTTATGTCCCGCAAGGATTATCAAATCAAGCATATGGGCCATCGCATTGAGCTGGGCGAGATTGAGGTCATTGTGAATATGCACGATCAGGTCAGCACCGCTTGCTGCATCTTTGATAACGAGAAAAAGAAAATCGTGCTTTATTATGTGGGCGAGGCTCCCTCCGGAGAGATCGCCGCTTATGTAAAAGAAAAGCTGCCCCGCTATATGGTGCCCAATAAAATTGAGCAGCTGGAGGCCATGCCTTTCACCCCCAACGGTAAAATAGACCGCAAAGGTCTTTTGCAAAAGTATAAAGGAGAATAATTATGGAACAACTGATTGAAATACTCGAAGAGCTTCATCCCGATGTGGATTTTGAGACCGCTACCGATCTGATCGACGGAAAGATCTTGGATTCCTTTGATATCGTTACCTTGGTAGCAGAAATCGATTCTGAATTTGATGTGGCGATCCCTGCCGAAGAGCTTGTGCCGGAAAACTTCAATTCCGCCAAAGCTCTTTGGGCGCTTATTGAAAGGCTGATGGAAGAATAATGCAATTTACCTCTGTAAGCTTTGTGCTGTTTGCCGCCCTTCTTTTGGTGGTTTATTATCTTGTCCCCAAAAAGGTGCAATGGATCACGCTGCTGATCTTCAGCTATGTCTTTTACCTTTGGGCCGGTGCGGAATATTTGGGCTTCATTTTATTCACTACCCTTTCCACCTATGCCGCCGCCCTTCTTATGGGTAAAAATATTGCCAAGCAGGATGCTTATCTTGCCGAAAATAAAGCCACCCTTTCCCGAGAGGAGCGCAAAGAATATAAAGGGAAAATCAAGGCAAAAAATCGCGTCTTTATTATTTTATGCCTGATTTTCAATTTTATCATCCTCTTTATCTGCAAGGGTTGCCTTGCAGAGCCCTTCCGCACCATGGCAAAGGGCGGGCCTTTAGGCTTTTTGACCCTTGCCCTTCCTCTGGGGATCTCTTTTTATATGTTCCAGAGTTTAGGGTATGTAGTCGATGTCTATCGCGGGATTGCAAAGCCCGAAAAAAATATTTTCCGCTTTGCTTTATTTGTATCCTTTTTTCCTCAGCTTGTGCAAGGCCCGATCAGCAAATTCGGGCAGGTCGCCCCGCAGCTTTACGGGCCCCATTCCTTTGATAAAAGGGAAGTCTCTTTCGGTCTGCAGCGGGTGCTTTGGGGCTATTTTAAGAAGCTGGTCATTGCCGATCGCATTGCAGCCGGCGTCATCGCCCTCAGAGGAGCGGAATATACCGGCATTTCTTTTTTGATGCTGACCATCTTCTATGCCGTTCAGATCTATGGAGATTTTACCGGCGGAATCGATATCACCATCGGCCTTTCTCAGGCCCTCGGTATCAAACTCCCCGAAAACTTTATTCGGCCCTATTTTTCAAAAAACATTGCCGAATATTGGCGCAGATGGCATATCACCTTGAGCGTTTGGATGAAGGATTATATCTTCTATCCCCTCTCTGTCTGCAAACCGATGCTTTCCTTGAGCAAATCCGCCCGCAAAAAATTCGGAAACTTCGGCAAGCGCCTTCCGGTCTATGTGGCCTCCATCATCACATGGTGCTGCACCGGCATTTGGCATGGCATCACTCCGAATTTTATCCTTTGGGGATTGCTGAATTGCTTCTTCATCGTATTATCCGAAGAATGTATGCCCCTTTATGCCAAATTCCATGGCCGCTTCCATCTGAAGGAGAAAAAATGGTATGGCGGATTTGAAATGCTCCGGATGTTTTTCCTGATGAATCTGATCCGCATTTGCGATCTTTTCCCCAATGTGGGGGATTATTTCAGTCGCATCGGCTCGCTTTTTACCGAATTTAATTTCCACATTTTATGGGACGGCACTTTAATGAAGCTGGGCCTTTCCTTAGAAGATTATCTGATCCTGCTCGGCGGAATCCTCTTGATGTTTGCTGTAAGCCTTTATCAGGAGAAGCGGGGGAGTGTCAGAGAATGGCTGCAAGCCCATCCCATCATCCGTCCGATTGTGCTTTTTGCCTTGCTGCTGATTGTCCTCCTGATGGGGACCTACGGCATCGGCTATAATGCAAGCAATTTTATCTATAATCAATTTTAGGAGGCAGCCGTGAAAAAGAAAATTTCAAAGCTTTATTTCATTGTATTGCCTCTCTGCCTTGCAATCCTGATCTTTTTGCAGGCATTGCTCAGCCCTAAATATATGGAGACCTCTCCGGAAGGGGCGCTGATTGGCGAATATTATGCCAATGCAGGAGGCAACGATGTTGTCTTTGTGGGCGATTGCGAGGTCTATGAAAATTTCTCGCCCATCACCTTATATGAAGAGTATGGGATTCCCTCATATATTAGAGGCAGCGCCCAGCAGATGATCTGGCAGTCCTATTATCTGATGGAGGAAACCCTTAAATATGAGACTCCGAAGGTCATGGTGTTTAATGTCCTTTCCATGAAATACGATACCCCTGCAAGCACCGGAAAAGCTTCGCAGCGGGAGGCCTATAACCGCATGACCCTCGACGGAATGAAATGGTCTGCCTCCAAATGGAATTCCATAAAGGCTTCCATGACAGAGGAGGAAAAAGAGCGGGAAAGTATGTTTACCTATTTATTCCCCTTCCTTCGCTATCATTCCCGCTGGTCTCAGCTTACAAAAGAAGATTTCACCTATCTTTTCCATAAAAAGCAGATTTCCGATAACGGATATCTCATGCAGACCGGCGTAAAGCCCTATACCGATGAATATGCCGAGCGCCCCTTGGCAGACTATCGTTTTGGGGAGAATAGCTGGTATTATCTCGATAAAATGACTGCCCTTTGCAAAGAAAAAGGGGTAGAGCTTGTGCTGATCAAGGCGCCCTCTCTCTCGCCGATCTGGTGGGATCAATGGGATGAGCAGATTGAGGCTTATGCCGAAGAAAATGATCTTCGCTATTATAATTTGCTGGATTGCCAAGAGGAGATCGGCATCGATTGGTCTACCGACACTTATGATCGCGGGCTTCATCTCAATGTAAAGGGTGCCGAAAAGCTTTCCCGCTATTTCGGAAAAATTCTCAAAGAGGATTGCGATCTCCCCGACCGCAGAGCCGATCAAAAGATCAGCGCTGCTTGGGAGAAAAAATGCCAAATCTATTATGACCGAAAGGGTCAGAACTAACGGAGGAAAAGAAAATGAAAAGAATCATCAGCTTATTGCTTGCGTTGCTCCTGCTTTTTACACTTGCAGGCTGTGGCGAAAAGGAAGAGGGCGGCTCTTCCGAGCCTAAGGATCTCGGCTATACCTTCACCGCAAAAGAGACGAAGATTGCCATGAATCAAGAGGCCTCAGCCATCCTTTCCGCACTGGGCGATCCGGTTTCCTATACGGAAGAGGCCAGTTGCGCTTTTGAAGGGCTGGATAAAACCTATTATTACGGCGGCTTTTATCTGACCACCTATCCCGAAAATGATAAGGATTATGTCTATACCCTTTGGTTTGCAGACGATACCGTCTCCACAGAAGAAGGAATCTATATCGGCTCTACCAAAGAAGAGGTAGAAAAAGCCTACGGAGCAGAAGGCTTCAACGGCGAGAACTCTTATACCTATAAAAAAGGTGATTCCAAGCTTGTCATCATCCTGACGGACGGCGCGGTTAGCTCGGTCCAATACGAAGCGATTGTAGAATAATTTCAATTAAGGGGCGGTAAATTTTTACCGCCCCTTGGGAGTTAAGATACAAAGTGGTTTTGAGATACAGATTTTTTGATCAGGCGTAATGAAAAATCCCCTCGGATTGCTCCGAGGGGATTCGTTTTACTTGATCAATCTAATTACTTAGATTCTTTAATTGCGGCCTGTGGTGCTATCCGCAAAAGAGGGAAATTATCAAACCTTTCAAACAATTCCCATTGCCATTTCAACAACAAGCGCCACTATAACAACCAATGCGGAGATAATAAAGCCATGTATCATCGGGCGAACACCTGCTTTTTTCATACTTGAGAAAGATGTATTAAGCCCTATAGCTGCCAAGGCACATACCATTAAGAACTTACTTATTGTTTTCGTTCCCGATACAATTTCTGCAGGAATAGAAAATACACTTGCCACAACCGACATTGCAAGGAATCCAAGAATAAACCAAGGAAATATTTTTGTGATACTGAACTTCGTTTTAAGTTCACTTCCATTATGGTTATTGTCAAGCGTCTCTTTGCGTTTTATATTTAGTTGAATAAATGCAAAGACGATCACTGTAGGAATAATAGCAAGTGTTCTTGTGAGTTTAACCATTGTCGCAAAGTCGCCCGCACTTTCAGAAAATGCATAGCCCGTTGCAACAACGGAGGATGTATCATTCACTGCAGTACCTGCCCATATACCGAATGCTTGGTCGGTCATACCGAGTGCTGTGCCCATAATTGGGAAAAGTACAATCATCGCCATGTCAAAAAGAAAGGTTGCAGACATCGCATAAGCGACATCACTATCATCTGCGTCAATCGTCGGTGCAATTGCAGCAATAGCAGAACCACCACAAATACCGGTACCAGCAGATATAAGGTTGGAAAGTTTCCAATTGAGTCCTAATGCCTTCCCTATGAAAAATCCGCCGCCAAAACAAGTGAGCAAAGTGAATATCATAACCGTGAGAGACATTTTGCCCACCTTTAGAATAGTTGTGATATTAAGTGATAAGCCAAGCAATATAATGGCGAATTTCAATATTTTCTTGGAGGTAAACTTAAGTCCTGTCGAAAAAATATTAGTATTTTTTAGAAAGTGATTGATGAGCATGCCTATAAACATAGCGATTACGGCAGCACCAATCAAATGAATGGGCATCAAACTTTCAATCCAACATGCAAAAACTGCAACTCCCACAGATAATATTATTCCTGGAAGTAATTTCACAAACTTCATAAACATCCTCTTTATCAGATTTTTTAATTTTCTGTTGAATTATACCATTTATATTCCAACAATTCAATACATATACAAAAATCCGCCCGATTTCTCGGGCGGATAAATTGTTTTATAAAGTCAGCAATTACTTGCTTTCTTTGATAGCAGCCTGTCCTGCAATACGCAAAAGAGGGAAATTACTTATTTATAAACTTAACGGCTGTTCCGTATACAATTACTTCTGCGGCACCCTGCATAACCGCAGAAGATGCATAGCGGATGTTAATGACTGCGTCTGCACCTAATTCTTCTGCTTCCGCAACCATTCTTTTTGTTGCAAGAGCGCGTGCTTCATTCATCATTTCATTATAAGCTTTGAGTTCTCCGCCTACCAAAGTTTTAAAACTTTGCGCTATATCTTTACCAATGTTTTTAGACTGGATTGTACTTCCTTTTACAAGAGATAAGGTTTCCAGTTCTTTTCCACTAATGTAATCAGTATTTACTAATATCATCTTCTTCACCTTTCTTTATTTCATTTATTCTTTCTATGCAGACATAAATCATAATTCCCGAAAAAACAAGCGGGATAATACCCAAAACATATTTCCAAAAACCACCAAGTAAAGAAATCAAAAATCCGAAATACGCAATATAATACAGTATCATAATGACTGTAATGATAATCGGAGCAATCATTTTCCTTTTGTGTGAATTCAACCTTCGCACCACCATAAATTCTATTTGGTTCATTATGTCATATATTAGCCATAAGCACAATATGTTTAATAAAAATCGCCCTGCCGATTTCTCGGCAAGGCGATAAGTTTTGCTTTATAAATCTAATTACTTAGATTCCTTAATAGCAGCCTGGGCGGCGGCCAGACGGGCGATGGGAACGCGGAAGGGGGAGCAGGACACGTAGTCCAGGCCCGTGCGGTGGCAGAACTCCACGCTGGTGGGCTCGCCGCCGTGCTCGCCGCAGATGCCCAGGTGGATGTGGGCGTTGGCGCTGCGGCCCAGCTTGCAGGCCA
>JAZMZQ010000190.1:0-4655 GCA_045586045.1 Eubacteriales bacterium | reverse complement strand
CCTGCTTTATCGTCCTTTTGGTGTTTGCTTGGTATTCTTTTATCTATTTGGATGATGAATTTGATCTTGCAGCAGCGGATAATAAATTAAATTATACCTCTGTGGTTTATGGTGTTAAGGATGGCTCTTATGTAGAAGCGGAGACGCTTCATGCCAGCGAAAATCGTATTTGGGCCGATATTGAAGATATTCCCGAAAACCTTCAATGGGCCTTTGTATCGATTGAGGATGAGCGTTTTTATCAGCATAGCGGCGTCGATATTAAGCGTACCCTTCATGCGGTCCTTAATTTCTTTAATCCCGCCAGTCGCTCTTCTTTTGGCGGCTCCACCATCACCCAGCAGGTGGTAAAGAATATTACCGGTGATAATGAGACTACCGTTTCCCGAAAAATCCAAGAGATTCGCCGAGCATGGTATGTGGAGCGAGAATATAAAAAGGATCAGATTTTAGAGGTATATCTCAATACCATCTACCTTTCTCAGGGCTGCTATGGCGTGCAGACTGCTGCAGAAAAATACTTTGGGAAGACATTGGATGAGCTGACCTTGCTGGAATGTGCATCTATTGCCTCGATCACCAAGTATCCCACTTATTATGATCCCATTCAGAATCCCCAGAATAATTTGGATCGTGCTTATAATGTCATCAATAAAATGCAGGAACTTGGCCATATCACGAAAGAAGAGGCAGAAGAGGCCAAGAGCCAGAAGCTGAAGCTTTTTTCCGGTGAAAAGGCGCAGGTTGCAAGCGGCGAGATCAATAGTTATTTTGTGGATCGGGTCATTGATGATGTTTTGGATGCGCTGATCAATGAAAAGGGTTATAGTGAATCCTATGCTTATTCCTTGGTTTTCTCCGGCGGTATTCAGATCTATTCCACCATGGATATGGATGTGCAAAAAGAGATCGATGATATTTATAAAGATCATTCCAATTTTCCGGCAATAAAATCAGGGAAGGATGGCTCAAAGCCTCAAAGCGCAATCGTTATCATTGATAATAATACCGGCGCAGTAGTAGGAATGTCCGGCGGTGTGGGCAAAAAGACCACTGCTCGCGGCCTCAACCGCGCTACAGGCACCCATCGGCAGCCGGGCTCCAGCATGAAGCCGATCGGCACCTATGCTCCCGCCATTGAATATGCCGCCACCATCGATGGAGTGCGGGTTGCACCCGGCTTGATGATTCTGGATAAAGGTGTGCGGGAAGATGAAAACGGCAATCCTTGGCCGAAAAATGCAGGGGAAACTTCTGAGAAAATGGTAACCCTGCAGCGAGCGGTCAATCGTTCCTTAAATACCGTCGCCGTGCGAGTTAATCAAGCCCTCGGTGCATGGCGTGGGTTTGACTTTTTGAAAAACAATCTGCACATTACCACCTTGGTCCCCGGCTCAGGTAACGACGAAAACGATCAAGCAATGGCGTTGGGCGGCCTCACAAAAGGGGTCAGCGTAATGGAAATCACCGCTGCTTATGCTGCTTTCCCCAATGAAGGCACCTATACCAAGCCCTATACCTTTACCAAGATTTGCGATCAGAATGGCCGTGTGATCTTGGAAAACTATGTAGAATCCGATGTGGCAATGTCAAAGAATACTGCCGCGATCATGAATAAGCTGCTCAATGATGCCGCTACCTATGGCACCGGTAAGAACGCCAATTTTGGGACGACTGCTATTGCGGGAAAGACGGGCACTACCAGCGATGATAAGGATCGTTGGTTTGTGGGCTATACTCGCTATTATACGGCCGGTGTATGGTTTGGCTATGATATTCCGGCCAATATTAATGCAAACGGAAACCCTGCTGTAAGTGCATGGAAAAAGGTAATGAAGGATGTTCATGCAGGCTTGGCTTATAAAGGCTTTGATGATCCTACCGGTTTGGTAACAGTAGAGGTCTGCGCCGAGACCGGAAAATTGCCCACCGAGCAGTGTGTGGCAAAGGAAAGCGGGCTTTATTTTGCAAGCAGCTTGCCCTCCGCTACATGCGATGTTTGCGGCATGCCGGATCCTAATGCACCGGTAGATCCCAATGCACCGGTGGATCCTAATGCGCCGGTGGATCCCAATGCGCCGGCCGATCCCAATGTGCCGGCCGATCCTAATGTGCCGGCCGATCCCACAATCCCAACGGATCCCATAACTCCGGCAGATCCCACGCTCCCCACCGATCCCGCAAACCCGGAACTTCCGGAAAATACCGATGAATCGGTTGTAACTCAATAATTAAAAGGCTGTAAAAAACCAATGTTTTTTACAGCCTTTTTTACTGCAACAAAAAAGAGGATTCTTTATGAATCCTCTCAAGCGTTTGCCTATTTGTTTATTTGATTAAACAGCTCTCTCTACCTTGCCGGAGCGGAGGCATCTGGAGCAAACGTATACACGCTTGGGTGTGCCGTTTACGACTGCTTTAATTCTCTTAACATTGGGCTTGAACGCCTTGTTGGTGCGACGGTGAGAGTGGGATACTTTAATACCGAAGGTAACACCCTTGCCGCATACTTCACATTTTGCCATTGGAAACACCTCCTCATTTACGCAAATAGTATTCTACCATATGTGTTTGAGAAAAGCAAGTCTTTTTTTTATAAAAAAATAAACATTTTATTGAATCTATTTTTGATCTTTGTTATAATAGGATTAACAATCATGCAACTCAAAGAAAAAGGAGGTCGGCGACCGATGAATGGGGAAGAAAAACTCATATTAGGTGATCTGATCCGCCAAATGGGGCTTGAGACGATTTATATGCCGGTAGGCGGCTTGCAAAAAGAGCTCACCTCGCTTGATATCAATCGCCCTGCCCTGCAGCTGAAAGGCTTTTTTGATTATTTTGATGAAACGCGGATTCAGGTGCTTGGAAAAGTAGAACATACCTATCTGGATCATTTCGATGCAGAGGAGCGGCGCAGAATCTTTGAGCGGCTCTTTGAATTTCGGTTTCCCGCATTGGTGCTGACCCGCGGCTTGGCGGGCTATCCGGAGCTGGTAGAGGTGGCGGAAAAGTATCGGGTGCCCCTTTTACGCACGACCATGCATACCGCCCAGTTTGTCAGTAGCATTATCTTCTATTTGAATGAATGTTTAGGCCCTCAGCAGACCCTTCACGGCGTATTGGTCGAGGTCTATGGTGAAGGAATCTTGCTGACCGGTGAGAGCGGTGTCGGTAAGAGTGAGACGGCCATTGAGCTGGTCAAGCGCGGCCATCGCTTGATTGCCGACGATGCGGTGGTCATCAAGCGGGTAACTGCAACCTCCCTGAAGGGGACGTCTCCCACTAATATCCGCTATTTCATCGAATTGCGGGGCATTGGAATCATCAATGTCCAAAAGCTTTTCGGTATCGGTGCGGTCAAGGAAGAGGCCTATATCGATATGGAGATCCATCTTGAAAATTGGGATCAAAATAAAATGTATGACCGCTTGGGGATGGATACCAATTATACGCAGCTTCTGGATGTAGATGTGCCTACCTTGACCATTCCGGTCAAACCCGGTAGAAATCTGGCGATCATCATCGAAGTTGCAGCGATGAACAACCGTCAAAAACGCCTCGGCTATAACGCGGCGGAAGATATCAATCGAAAAATTATGGGAATTACGGAGGATTAAGCAATGTATTACTTAGGAATTGACTTGGGCGGCACCAATATCGCTGCCGGTATCGTAAACGAAGAGATGGAGATGGTCTATAAGACCAGTATTCCTACCGATGCAAAGGGCGGCGATGCTGCTTATATCGTCGATCGTATGGCCGAGGTTGCTAAAAAAGCGATCAAAGAGAGCGGTGTCAGTGTCGAGGAAATCAAGAGTATCGGTATCGGCTCTCCCGGCTCTATTGATACGGAAAATGGCAGAGTTGTCTATACCAATAACCTTCCTTTCTTGGATACCCCTCTTGCCGATATGCTGGGCAAATATTTCCCCGGTAAGAAGATCTATGTAGAAAATGATGCCAATGTGGCTGCATGGGCCGAGGCAAAATGCGGCGCTGCAAAGGGCACTAAGCATAGCGTAACCGTTACCTTGGGTACCGGCGTCGGCGGCGGTATGATTATTCATAATAAGCTTTTCAGCGGCTTTAATAATGCAGGCGGTGAGTTGGGCCATACGGTCATTAAAGAAGGCGGCAGACTCTGCACCTGCGGCCGTAGAGGTTGCTGGGAGGCTTATGCTTCCGTATCCGGCCTGATTGCCACCACCAAAGAGCATATGGAGAAGAATAAGGATTCTCTCATGTGGGAGATTGTGGGCGGCAATATCGATAAGGTCAACGGCCTTACCTCCTTTGATGCAATGCGTAAAGGGGACGAAGAGGGGCAGAAGGTTGTAGATGAGTATCTCCACTCCGTTGCTACCGGTGTTACCGATATTGTCAATATTCTCCAGCCCGAGGTTCTTTGCATCGGCGGCGGAATCTCGAAAGAAGGGGATTACCTTCTGAAGCCCGTATGCAAATATGTCTACGAAGAGATGTACGCCCGCAACAGCAATCCTAAGACGGTTGTAAAGATTGCCGAGCGCGCCAATGACGCCGGCATCATCGGTGCCGCCCTCTTGGGAACCGAATGATCTAATATATAAAGGGCGGAGTTTTTGCTCCGCCCTTTATTTTGCGTATTTATTTTGAAAAACACCTTGACATCT
>JAZMZQ010000189.1:0-2551 GCA_045586045.1 Eubacteriales bacterium | reverse complement strand
CTGACTCTTAATCAGTGGGTCCCGGGTTCGAGTCCCTGAAGGTGCACCAAAAAGAGAAAAACCATCCAAAAGGATGGTTTTTTTCTTTTTGGCGCACCTTTCCTCCTTACAGTCGGGCGGGCAAAAGCTTCGCTTCCTTCTGCTCGCGTTTTGCCTCGCAGGGACTCTCGGGCTACAAAACGCTCCACCGGAGCATTTTGCTCAACGCCCTCGTCTGAAGGTGCACCAAATAAAGCCACCCTTTACGGGTGGTTTTTTATTTGGTGCACCTTTCATTCTTATTCGTGCCGCACAAATGATTTGTGCGGCAGGGGCTAAAAAAGAGCATCTGAGAGGAAAAACTTCTTTAGAAAGGCTCCCTTCAGATGCTCTTTATTTAACGATTGATGTATTCATCGGCGGCGAGGAGATAATGGACCAATACGCGGATTCCTTGGAAATGAGAATCAATTGAGATACATTCATCTCGCTGATGGGCGCCGCCATGACCTGCGGGCATTTCAGGGCGCACGGCCTTAGATTGAAGATCACTGGCCCAATAGCCTACAGCGCAGGCATTTCTCAAATAGCGGGCATAGGTGCCCCCTGCCATAAAATAAGGCTTTGCTTCAACGCCGGTCAGCTCTTGATACATTTTGGTAAAAATATCAGGAAGTTTGCTTTCCGGATCGTAACGGAAGCCCTTCCGATTATTCATATAGGTGATTTCCCAACCGTTCTCTTCCATCAGATTGGTCAGATGGCGCTCCGCTTCCATATGGTCCAAGCCGGATCCGAAGCGGATATCGGTGCTGAAGGAGAAGCGGCCTTCTTCGGTTTTGGCAATGCCATTGGCCAAGGTAAGTTTTCCGAAATCGGGGTCTTCAAAGGCAATTTTCATGCCGCTGCCATGAAAATCTTCCAGCCATTCTGCAAGCTGCGCCATGCAGGCGCGGTCCTCTCGGCAAAGATTTTCGCAATCCCTCAAGAGCGTTGCGGCAACAACCGTACCGCTGATGGAGCCTACGGCATAAGCAGCGTGGCCGGGGATGCCATGGGCCACCAGCCGGATGGTATCCTCCTCGATGGTGAGGGTATAATCTTTATTGCCTTTGGTGCGCGCGGTAAGCTCCTGCGCTAAAGCGGCCGTCTTTTTCAGAATGACGGTTGCATCTGCCAGGACGGCGTTCAAAGAAACACCGCCAAAGAAATCGAGGATCTCCTTAAAGGGCTCTTTGCGGCGGGCGATAAAACGAAGAATGGTCTTCTCGCCCAAGCTGCAAGGGAAAGCGCTATCGGGAACCAAAGAGAGATCCGGCTGCTCCTCCTGCTCCACAAACTTTACCATATCGGGCATTCTGGTCTCTTCTGCGGCGCCCATATAAGAAAGGATACGGCTTTTGATGGGGAGCTTTAATTCTTTGATGATACGCATGGCGGCCAAAGAGGCCATAACGCCGGATTTATTATCCCCGCTGCCTCTGCCGATCAGATAGCCATCTTTGATGATGGGATCAAAGGGATCGGTATAGATCCAGCCATCGCCCGGCTCTACCACATCACAATGGCCGAAAAGACCGATGGTTTTTTCCCCCTGCCCATATTCTGCCAGCGCATAATGGCCGTCCTTTTCGATCCAAGAGTGAAAGCCCGCTTTTTTATAGAGAGCAGAAGCGGCATCCAACACCTCTCTGCTTGCTTTCCCATAGGGAGCGCCGGGAGCGGCCTCTCTTCTCAAAGAGGGGATACGGATCAGGTCCATCCATTGAGCCAGAAGCTCTTCCCGATGGGCATCAATCCAATCCTTGATTTTTTGATCCAGCATTTGGTTCATCATGGCAAATCCATCCTTCTCGTTCAATCTTTGTGTGTATTTTACCATTTGTGATAGGGAAAGTAAATGGTTTTTTTCGAAAGATACTTATATAAAAGATAGAATTAAAAAGGGCTGTAAAAAATCAAAATGATTTTTTACAGCCTCGTTTATTATTCGGGTTTGGTTTCCAGCTTTAAGGGGAAATCACCCAACTTATTTACCTTGAATCCATTCTTCTTATACTCTTCATAATCGAAGGCTTCCAGCTCATCAATGGCAAGCTTATGGAATTCATAGAAATTATGCCACCATTCGTAGCCGCTGCCCAGCTCGGCATTGAGATAAGCATCGGCGATATCGCAACCCATCTGAGGAGCTACGTAGAAAGCACCCATAGCCAAGACATTCACACCATTTCCTGTGATGGCTCTTAAAGCCGCGGGAACGCTTTCAACAACACCTGCATGAACATGAGGGCATTTGCTTGCCGCGATATGGATTCCCATACCGGTGCCGCAGAAGAGCAGAGCACGCTCAAATTCGCCTTCGGAGACCATAGCGCCGGCTCTGAGGCCCACGCGATGGAACATGAGATCGGTATCATCGGGATCGGAATCGACCCGTACCCCCACATCGGTAACTTCCCAGCCCTTCGCCTTTAAGTGGGCCACAACAGCCTCTTTTAAGGGGAAACCGGCAAAATCTGCGCCTACTAAGATCTTTTTGTCTTTTACGGTTTTCATTGGTTTTTCTCCT
>JAZMZQ010000188.1:0-11906 GCA_045586045.1 Eubacteriales bacterium | reverse complement strand
TATAACAGCGGGCATTTTTTGGGCGATGCGATTGAGAGTGTATTGGCGCAGACCTTCAAGGATTACGAAATTATCGTAGTGGATGACGGTTCGACCGATAATACTGCTCAAATTGTCGCCCAATATCCGCAGGTGAAATATATCCAAAGAGCGCATTGCGGCGTATCTGTTACCCGCAATGCCGCTTTGGCAGAAGCCCGCGGTGAATTTGTCTCTTTTTTAGATGCGGATGATCTTTGGGCGGCCGATAAGCTGGAAAAGCAGGTTGCCTATCTGGATGAACATCCCGATTGCATGCTGATCTTCACCAAGGCGGAAAATTTTTACCACAACGGCCCTGCGGAAGAAGGCAGCCGAGAAAATCAACTGCACGACTCCAGCTTGGAGCGATGCATCATCACCTGCGCCATTCGCCGCAGCGTTTTTGAAAAATACGGCGTTTTTCGCACAGATTACCCCCATGGAGAAGACACGCAATTTATGTTTCGATTAAGCATTTCGGGCCTGAGCTTAGATCATTGCCTGCCCGATATCCTCTATCATCGCAGAATTCATAGTAATAATATTTCTTTGACCCACGAATCTTCCGGTCCGGATCGGATTATGGCCATTATGGCGGATGCTATTCGCCAAGTCAAACGAGGAAACAAGGAGTAAATCCATGCTCAACATCGGGAAACTCTATTTAAGAACCGTTGACCATCAAACTCGCCTGTGTGCAGACATTTCTTTGAACGGAAGAGGCATCACCCTATGGTTCGGGGTCGATGCCGCGTACGGAGAATATCTCTGCTCGGAGCGTAGCGATGCATTTGTGGTGGCAATGCTCTCTTCGGCAATGCGAGGGGGGCATTCCATCCATTGCGAAACGCCGATGTCCGAACGATTGCATTATCAATTAGAGCGCTATCTGATCCCTTCAATGAGCGCCGCCGACGCCCATTATCACTCTATAAAGATTGATGCTCCGCTGACCAACGCCCCCCTCCCCAATAAAGGCGGTGTGGGGACAGGGTTTTCCGGCGGTGTAGATAGCCTCTATACGGTGATGACCCATCATTCTAAAAGCCACTATCCCCTTACCCATCTGACTGTATTCAACGTGGGGACCTTTGATGGGCCGGAATACCAATCCAATTATGAGATTGCTTGCCATGATGCAGCAATCGTTGCAAAGGAATTGGGGCTTGAGCTGATCTGTCTTGATTCTAATGCAAATGAAGTGCTTTCCGAAAGCTTTCTGGCTGTATGCAGTTTTCGCCTTTTGGCGGGAGCGCTGGCTTTGCAGGGGCTTTTCTCTGTTTATCTGCTATCCTCCGGCCAATCTTTCGGTGATTTTCGCATTGATCTTAGCAATAGCGATACCTATGATCTGCTGATTGTACACTGCATTCAAACAGAGTCGCTGGCGGTCTATTGCCCCGGCGGCGAAGTCCGCAGAAGCAAAAAACTGGAGGCGCTTGCTGCCTGGGCGCCCGCTCATCGCCTTCTGCATCCTTGCTTCCGCCGAAGATTAAGCGCCCAAAATTGCGGAGAATGCAAAAAATGCATCCAAACGATGACTATTCTTTATGCCCAAGGCCATCTGGATCGTTTTGCATCGGTTTTCGATGTGGATGCATATAAAAAATCACTATCTCAAAACATCGGGTATCTTTTGACCATGCAAAAGAACCCCTTCTATGCCGATGCTCTGAACTGCCTTCGGGCCAATCATATTCCCATCCCCCCTCAAGCTTATGAGGAAGCAGAGGCTTTGCAAAAAAGAAGAGCGAATAACACTTGCACCAAAGCTGAGCAACGCGACGCACTGCTTGCGCTGGCTCGAAACTTGCGAAAATCAAACCATCATTTGCCGAAGGAAAAGCAGCAAGAGGAGTTAAGCTGATGCTAAGAATCGGAACCGTTTCTCGCCATCAAAAAGAGGATCGTGCATATCTCTATGCCGCCGTTACCATCAATGGCAAAGAGGATCTTGCTTGGTTTTCTGTGGAAAAGGAATATGATGCCTATCTGACCGATGATCGGGCGGATGCTTTTTTGGTCGGCTTTCTTACTACCGCAATGCGGTTGGGAGAAGATATTGAATGCATCTCTCCAATTTCCAAGCGATTGCATTATCAGCTTACTACGTATCTGATCCCCTCCATGGCAGCCAACATGGAAATCTATCATCCCATCACCATCCATGCCCCGCTGACCGAGGTGGCTCTTCCTTGCCAAAAAGCAGTAGGAACCGGATGGACCGGCGGGGTGGACTGTATGTATACCCTGATGACTCATATTAAAGCAGAAGAGCCCTCCTGCAAACTGACCCATCTCTTGATTGCAAATGTCGGCACCTTGGAAAGCGAGGATAATCAAACCCTTTTGCGTTTGATGGCTGAAAAAGCAAAAAACGACATTGCCGCTGAGATGGGGCTTCAGGTGATCAGCGTTGATTCCAATCTGCATCTGCTGCAAGATGAAAATTACCTCGCTGTGGCAGGCTTTCGCCTCCCTGCAGCAGTATTGGCTCTGCAAAAACTTTTCGGCGTTTTTCTTCATTCCGGTGCTTATGAATTCAGCCGTTTTTCCTTTGTGCAGGAAAACAGCGCATATTATGAATTGCTTCTCCTTTCTTGCTATGAGACCGATACCACCCGCTTTTATTCCACCGGCAGCCAAATCTCTCGCATTCAAAAATTAAAGGAATTATCTTCCTATCCCCCTGCGCAAAAATATTTGCACCCTTGCATCTATGCCCATACGGAAAACTGCGGCAAATGCGGCAAATGCATTCGCACAGAAGCAGCATTATATGCATTGGGGACATTGGACCGATTCGGATCGGCTTTTGATTTGAATGCATTTTATCAAAATAGTAACGATTATTTATTCGATATTCTTCTAAACAGCCATAAGCAACATTACGGAGAAGTTCTCGATCAATTAAAACAAACCGGCTATCAATTTCCGCCGGAGGTTTTACGCAAAGCACGTATCCGCCGCTTCGCTGCAATGGCGGCAACAAAGCATTTTTTGAATCCTGAAGAAAAAGATCGGCCAAAAAAATAATATACGGAGCTCAAAATAATGAAAATCGCCGAATATATCGATAAGCTTATGCAAAAAAGACGAGCGCGCTATAAGCTTCAAAAGCAAGAACAACTCAAAAATTTATCGCCCACGATTATCGGGAATAATTGCGTTTGCGGAATTATATATAAGGATCTGAATCTGCAATACACCTCTCCTACCATCAACGTTTTAATTCCTCCCTATGATTTTCTCCTCTTTGCGGAAAATCTGGAGCAGTATCTTTCCTGCGATCCGGAGGAAACCTTCTTGGAAGAAGTTTCCTACCCTGTCGGCCTTTTGAAAAACGGAGAAGAGCAAATATATCTTCATTTTGTCCACAACGATTCCTTCCAAGAGGCAAAAGAGACTTGGCTTCGAAGACGCAGCAGAATGGATATGGACAATCTCTTTCTTGTATTTCAATTTATATTTCCAAGGCAGAAGCTTTTCTTGCGCAAAAAAAATGCCGTTTACAAAAGATTCAAAGCATTGCCCTATGCCAACAAACGGCTCATGGTCAACGCTTGCTTTTGTTTGGATAAAGAAGTGGTCGCTCTTCCTCAATTGCTATTTACCGGAAAGAGCAATACTTTATTATATTTTTCACGATTCAGCAAAAAAAGGCTGATGGATCATTTGGACTATGTCCGATTTTTGAATAAAGAGTGAGGAAAATAAATGATGTTACCATCTATATCAATTATCATCCCCGCATATCGAGCGGAAAAATACATTGCCGAGGCAGTGAACTCTGCAAGAGCCCAAAATTGGCAAGGAGAGAGCGAGATCATTGTAATCGATGACGGCTCTCCCGATCATACCGCCGCTGCCGCCGAAGCATTAGGGGTTTGCGTCCTCCGCAAGGCCCAAGGCGGTGCCGCATCTGCGCGAAATGAAGGGTTAAAAGTTGCCAAAGGCGAGCTGATTCTTCTGCTGGATGCAGATGATACCCTGACCGATGGCGCGTTGGATGCCCTCTTTACCGCAATGGAAGAAAAGAATGCCGCGGCTGTCTTTGCAATGGCAGAGGATTTTATCTCAGAGGAGTTGACCCCTGAGCAAAAAGCGGAATTAAAGCCTCGCCCCGATGCCTATTCCGGCGTTTTACCGGGCTGCAGCTTGATTCGTCGGGAAGTTTTTGATCAGATCGGCTTATTTGACAGCTCTATGGATAGCGGGGAAACGGTCGCTTGGCTGCTGAAGCTGCGGGATGCCGGTATTCATACGGCCCAGATCTCTAAAGTAACCTTAAGGCGCAGGCTTCATCTGACCAATACCGGCCGCATCCATCAAAAGAAAGAAATGGCCAATTACGCCGCGCTGCTGCGCAAAAGGATGATGAAAAAATAATGAACCCCCTTGTTACTTTAATTTCACCCGTCTATAATTCCATGCCTTATCTGCAAGATTTTTTGGATTGCTTGAAAAAGCAGACTTGGCGCCCTTTTCAGGTCATTCTTGTGGATGATGGGTCAGAAGATGATTCTGCGCAGTGCCTGCGTGAAAATCAAAAAGAATTAGAACTGGCAGGGATTCAGGTAAATTTGGTATTTTGCTCCCATCAAGGGCAAGCGGCGGCAGTGAACGCCGCTCTCCCTCTCATCAAGGGTGATTTTTTCACTTGGTGCGATTCCGATGATCTGATGGCTCGGGACGGTGTGGAAAAAAAGGCACGTTGGCTGATTGATCATCCGCAAATCGGGATGGTTCGTAATAACGGCATTGTCCTCGACGGAGATAAAAATACAGTCCTTTTTGAAAGTGCGCGGCCTGCTGATCGGGAATGTAAAGATATTTTCAAGGATTTGTTCTTAGACCGTACTTATTGCTACGCCGGTTGCTATATGATCCGCACCGCGTTGTTCTTTGCCTGCTATCCCCAAAAACAGATCCCCCTCTCCCCCGAGGGGCAAAATCTTCAGCTTCTTCTCCCTCCCGCCAGCAGGACTCCTTGCGGATATATCGACGATCAGTTGCATACCTATTGCCGCAGAGGAAGCGGTCATTCCAGCAAAAGCCGCTCTTATCAAGAAAACCTAAAAAGGCTGCAAAATTTTACAGCCTTAAAAATAGCCCTCTTGGATTATTGCAATTGCGATCATGCCTATTATACAAAGCTCGCAATGGATCAAGAAGAAACCAAACGCAAAAATTTGCTTTTTAGTGCGGTGCAACGCGCAAGAAAGGATTTGAGAAAATGAAAATCGGAATATTGACCTTTCATCATGCAGATAGTTACGGAGCTGTTTTGCAAGCATATGCCTTGCAGCAAACCATCAAAAAGCTGGGTGCCGACGGTGAATTTGTCCAAATCGAAATGCCCGCCAAGGCCCAGCCCGCTCCTGATTCTTCTTCGCCCGCCGCTGCGCTCTTTGCCCGCCGTATTCAAGCAGAGGGGAAAAAGCGGGAAGCGCTGTTTGCGGATTTCAGAAAAGAATATATGCATATTTCCAAAGCCTATCTGCCCACTGATCCGATCGACAGCGACTACGATCATTTTATCGCCGGCAGTGATCAGATTTGGAATTTTCGAATCCCCGGAGCCGATGCGCGCTATTTTCTCCCCTTTGCCGCAGCTCATAAACGGCATAGCTATGCCGCCAGCTTCGGCGCCGATGCTTTACCGGAAAAAGCAAAAGATTGGGCCGCAAAGCAGCTCTCTTTATTTCAGAACATTTCTGTACGGGAGCAAAGCGGTTGCCCCATTGTCGAAGCTCTTACAGGGAAAAAAGCGGAGGTCTGCTTAGATCCCACGCTCCTGCCGGATAAAGAGGAGTGGGAGGTGCTGGTGCCCAAGGCAGAGGGCGAAGATTATGTTTTGCTCTTTTTGCTGAAATATGATGATATTCTGCTAAAAGAAGCGGAAGAAGAGGCCAAGCGGCTTGGCTTGCCCTTGAAAACCATCACCGCGGCTTTTATGCCGCAGCTTGGAATTCCTGCTTGGAATACCACCGGCGTTATTGCTTGGTTGAGCGCCATCCGTAATGCGCGGTGTGTATTTACCAATTCTTTTCACGGAATGGTCTTTTCCATGATTTTTGAGCGCAGTTTTCATATCCGCCGGTTGGGCGGCGAGCTGAGCAGCCGCAACGGTCGTCTGGAAGAGATGCTCCAGACGCTGCAATTAGAAGATGCTTTTGCCGGTGTTATCGCTCCGGACTACGCGCAGGTTTGGGCCATATTGGAAGAAAAAAAGAGCGCATCCTTGGCATATTTAAGGAGAATTGTTGAAAATGATTCAATTAATTGATAAAAAATCTGCCTGCTTTGGCTGCGGCGCCTGCCAAGCCATCTGCCCCGAAAATGCCATCACGATGGTTTGGGATGCCGAAGGCTTTTCTTACCCGAAAATCCACGAAGACCGTTGCATAGAATGCGGGCAATGCATGGATATTTGCCCCGGAAGGCAGCCGATCAGCGGAAAAGACGGAAGGGTTTATGCCCTTCGTGCAAAAGATCAAAAGCTGCTGCAGGCCAGCAGCTCCGGCGGGGCTTTTTCTCTGCTGGCTGATGCCATCTTAAAAGAGGGCGGATTGGTCTGCGGCGCGATCTATGACGATGATTTTAAGGTTTGCCATATTCTTTCCGAAAGTATTGGCGCTATGCGAAAATCCAAATATATTCAAAGCGATATGGCAGAAGTATACACCCCTATTTCCGAAGCCTTAAAAGCAGGAAAAACGGTCCTTTTTACAGGAACCCCCTGCCAATGCGATGGGGTGCGCCGCTATTTTAAGCAGCAACCGAAAGGGCTTCTCTTGGCCGCATTGATCTGCAGAGGGGTCCAATCCCCCGGCCTTTGGAAGGACTATACCGCCTTTTTATCCGGCGATGGCAAATTGGAATCCTATTGCTGCCGCGATAAACGAGTAAAAAATGATGGCCATACCGTAGCTTATCGGGTGGATGGAACGGAAACGGCGGTTTCCATGGGCAAGGATCCCTTCAGCCGCCTCTATATGAAATGCCTCACCCTTCGCCCCAGCTGCTATCAATGCCCCTACACACGCATGGATTTACCCTTTGATTTGACCATCGGTGATTTTTGGGGTGTTGAAAAGGTATTCCCCCAATTGGCCGACGGAATGGGAAATTCTTTGGTCATCGCCCGCTCAAAAGAGGGGCAGGCTTTGCTGGAAAAGTGCACGCCGAATGCGCAAATTTTGGAATGCAGCGCCGAAGATGCCGCCCAGCCCGCGCTTCAAGAGCCTGCAAAAGAAACCTTGCTTCGCAAGCTCCTGTTTCGTGATTTTGCAAAAAAAGATGAGCAAGGTCGATGTGATATTCCTCTGATCTTAAAAAAATATGGGGGATAATTCTATGAACTCAAAAAAAGACCTTCCTGTGCTCAAATGGATTATTCGGGTATCAAAGCCCGCACTTGGGTGGACTGCTTTTCTTACCTTTTTGCGTATTCTGCAAGGCATCTCCTGCATTCTTTATGCCTATATGATGGGGCAGGTTATCAACTGCGCGCAATATGGGCTGAAAGAAGCCTTTTTCAAAAATCTATGGCTTTTTATTGGCTTGGTCATTATCACCCTGATCCTCCAAGCCTCGGGGCGCTATATCCAAGAAAAAAGTGTCGGAATTTTAGAAAAAGCCTTCCGTGTCCACTCTTTTTCCGAATTATTGCAGCGGCAATTTGCTTATGTCAGCCGCGTGCATACCGGCGAATGGATGAACCGCATCACCTCCGATTGCAGCGTTGTTACTCAAGCGGTATCAACCATTATCCCCGAAATGGCGGGAATCTTGGTGCGCATATTGGGCGCCTTCATTGTTTTGCTGCAGATCATTCCGAATGTTACCTTTCTTCTGATTCCGGGCACGATCCTTCTTGGTGTCTGCTCCTATGTTCTGCGCAAATGGCTCAAAAAATTCCATGGTAAAATGCGTGAAGCAGATGGAAAATCCTGTTCCTTTATGCAAGAGCAGCTCTCCAGCCTGCTGGTTGTCCGAGCCTTTACGCAAGAAGCCGCCTCCGGCCAAAAAGCAACCGAGCGAATGAGCGATTATGTAAAGGCGCGGATGAAGCGTTTTCATATTGTAAATCTTTCCTATACCTCCCTTTCCGTTATTTTGAACAGTGCTCAGGTTTTAGGGATCGGCATTTGCGGATGGAGTATCCTTCGAGGGGTCATGAGCTATGGTACCATGTCCTCTGTGCTCTATTTAATCAATTTAATGGAAACGCCCCTTACCCATATCTCCGGTTATCTTTCTCAATATTATTCCATGCTGGCAAGCGCCGAACGATTAATCGAAATCGAAAACTGTGCGCCTGATATGCAGGCGGAGCCTCGCTCCCAAAAGGAAGTTCAGCATTATTATCAGGAAGAATTGAAATCCTTTGGCTTTTCCGATGTTTCGTTCTCATATGAGGATGATAAAGATAATATCGTATTAGAGCAATTCTCCATGGAGATCCAAAAAGGAGATTTTGTGGCCTTTACCGGCGAATCCGGATGCGGAAAAAGCACGGCCATTAAGCTATTCTTATCCCTTTATCCCTTGGATAGCGGCTATGCATATCTAAGAGATTCAGACGGAGATGAGCAGCGGTTGGATGCATCTTGGAGAAGGCTTTTTGCTTATGTTCCCCAAGGAAATCAGCTGATTTCCGGCTCCATTCGGGAAATGCTGACCTTTGGAGATCAAGATTTGATGGATCAGGAAGATCGGCTGCGCGCTGCCTTGGAAATCGCTTGCGCAAGTTCCTTTGTCTATGATCTTCCCGATGGATTGGATTCGATGCTGGGTGAACGAGGAAGCGGCTTATCGGAAGGGCAGATGCAGCGCCTTTCTGTGGCTCGCGCCATTTTATCCGATCGCCCCATCCTGCTCTTGGATGAGGCCACCAGCGCTTTAGACGGACCGACAGAAGAGCAACTCTTAAAAAACCTACGTGCCATGACAGATCGCACTGTTTTGATCATTACCCATCGGGATGCCGCATTGGCTGTTTGCGATAAGCAAATTCATTTCAAGCAACCATTGAGTAAAAATGAATCCCTCAAATAAAAAGCATGACCAACGGCCTGCCCGTTGGTCATGTTTTTATTGCAGCCACATTCAAAATTTTATGGCTTTTTGAATTTTCTGAATTGGCCGGGGGTTTGCCCCGTAAACGCTTTGAATTGGCGGATAAAATGATATTGGTCGTTATACCCCAGCCGCTCTGCCACCTGCGGAAGGGTCAGGGTCTCATCAGACATCAATAACGAGCGGGCATAGCTGATCCTCGCTTCGATGACATCGTTGATGGGCGAGGTGCCGAAAACGATTTTATACACGGTATGAAAACGGGAGGTACTCAGCGATACCTTTTTTGCCATTTTCGGGACAGACCAATGCTCCTCCGGCTTGGAAAGAAATTCCTGCCGCAATGCTCTTAATTTTTCCGTATCATTGCGGCTGATCTGCTCGTAATGATGGGAGCCATGAATGGCTCTTGAAAATTGAATCAAAAAGCTTGTCAGATAGCTGCCGATCAGCTCTTCCCGATGCGGATTTTTCAAAAAATACTCCGTCTCGATTCTCCTGAAAATTTTGGATATAAAATCCTCCTGATCGGGATAAAGGATGCAATTTTCCGGAATATCATATTGCTCCAGCAGCGGCTTCAGCTCTTCGGTGGCATGCATCCAATTATGAATCACATCGGCCTCCGACCAGCAATATTGCGGTGTGCCGGCAGAATAAAAGATACACGCTCCGGGCCTTGCATCAATAATTTCTCCGTTTAATCGAATCCGAATGGGCGTCGAAAAATGAAGAAAGGTATATTCGGGATAGCCATTGGGGCGGGAAATGGAAAAGCCCGGCTTGAAGGGCCAATCATGCCTGATCTTACTAATTATCATTTTAATCACCATTTTAATTATATGATCTGCAGGAGGATCTGTCAACTTTTCAGTACGATTATTCATTTCTTTTTTTCGATTTTTCAATAAAATAAAAGAAAAAAGGAGTGATTGAAATGCAAATTCCGAGAGAAGAATATCCAAGGCCTCAATTCATTCGAAAAGAATGGATCAATCTGAACGGCCAATGGCAATTTGAAATGGATAACGGCAGAAGCGGCGAAGTACGCGGGTTGCAGAAGGTGGGGGTTGCTCTTAAGGATTCGATCCTTGTCCCCTTTTGCCCCGAATGCGAAATGTCCGGCATCGGTTATAAAGATTTTATGTATGGCGTTTGGTATAAGCGCAATATTCATCTTAAAAAGGTAAGCGGCAAGGTACGGCTTCATTTTGGTGCGGTAGACTATCGTTGCCGCGTATATGTCAATGGGGAAGCAGTCGGTCAGCATAAGGGAGGCTTTATTTCCTTCTCCTTTGATATTACCGATGCCCTAAAGGAAGGGGATAATGAAATCACGGTCTTTGCGCAGGATGATACCCGAGATCGCCTGATTCCCTCCGGCAAGCAATCTCCTGCCTATAATTCCTATCGATGCTTCTATTCCCGCACCACCGGCATCTGGCAGACGGTCTGGCTGGAATTTATGCCCAAAATCCATATTCAAAAGGTGAAGTTCTATCCCAATATTGCAGATTGCAGCGTAGGTGTTGCGGTGGAGCTGAATGGCAAGGCTGATTTTCGCTGCGACGCTTCCTTTGAGGGAAAGCCGATGGGCAGTTATGAAGTAAAGGATGCCTCCGGCCAGCTTTATTTTACCCTTTCTCTGGCGGAAGCACATTTATGGGAGCTGGGCAAAGGCAATTTATATGATGTCCATCTGACCTTCGGCGAAGATGAAGTGGATAGTTATTTCGGCCTTCGCCAAGTGCAGCTGGATGGAATTAAATTCCTGCTCAACGGCAAAAGCGTTTTCCAACGCCTGATTTTGGATCAGGGCTTCTGGCCCCAAAGCCTCTATACCGCGCCCACCGACGAAGAATTGCAGATGGATATTCGCCGCGGCATGGAGCTTGGCTTCAATGGCGCCCGTATGCATGAGAAGATTTTCGAAGAGCGTTATCTATACCACGCAGACCGTATGGGCTATATGGTTTGGGGTGAATACCCCGATTGGGGCTTGGATCATAGCTATGAAGATCATGTCTATGCCATCCTTCCCGAGTGGATGGAAGAGCTGGAGCGGGATTTCAATCACCCTTCCATCGTTTGCTGGGCGCCCCATAACGAAACTTGGGATGCAAATGGCAGAAAGCCTTATGCTCCCGCCATCTCTTTAATCTATAATACCACCAAGGCCATCGATCCTACCCGCCCCTGCATCGATGCAAGCGGCCATTTCCATCTGAAGACGGATATCTACGATGTCCATAATTATGAGCAGGATCCCAAAGTATTCAAAGAAAACTATGAAAAGCTCCTCAAGGGCGAGACCCCTTGGGATCGATTCGGCGATCGGCAGACCTACCATGGAGAGCCTTACTTTGTCAGCGAATACGGCGGTATCCGCTGGGCTGAAGGGGAAAACGATGAAAAGCGCATCCTGAGCTGGGGCTACGGAAATAACCCCCGCGATCTGGAGGATTTTTATAATCGCTACGAAGGCTTGGCTGCTGCTCTTTTGGATAATCCCAAGATCATGGGCTTATGCTATACCCAGCTTACGGACGTGGAGCAGGAAGAAAACGGCCTCTATACCTACGACCGAAGGTTAAAATTCGATAAAGATCGGCTTTATGCCGCCATGGCCCGCAAAGCCGCCATTGAAGACTGAATCTTGCTAAAAACGCTATTCTTTGGAATAGCGTTTTTCTGTTGCGAAGAAAAAACTATCTTTTACACAAATTTAGTTATGAAATATCATAGGTGGTATTCCATTTCAATGTTATAATAAAATCGATATATTATATTTTATGGGAGAT
>JAZMZQ010000187.1:0-5201 GCA_045586045.1 Eubacteriales bacterium | reverse complement strand
TCTTCAAAAGATCAATCATTCGCTCATCAAAGGCTTGCAGATATTGATAGCGCAGATCTTTATTGTCTGCAAGGCTCCATTGCCTGCGGCAATAATGATAGCTCCAGCCATTCCCTTCTCGGGGGAAATCAATCCATTCGGGATGGCCGAATTCATTGCCCATAAAGTTGAGATATCCTTCTCCCCCTAAGGTGGCGGTGAGCAGGCGAATCATTTTATGAAGAGCCATTCCGCGGTCGATAATCGGATCATTGGAACCTATCGACATTCCTGTATACATATTGGCGTCGCACAACCGGAATAAAATCGTCTTATCGCCCACCAATGCCTGATCATGGCTTTCGGTATAGCCGATATTCTTCTCTCCCGGCCTGCGAGAGCAAAGCTCATACCAGAATTTATGCAGATCCCAATCTTCGTCTCGCAGCTCTTTAATGGTCTTGATCCAAAGATCCGGTACGCCCATGGAAAGGCGATAATCAAATCCGATCCCGCCCGAGGGAACGGAAAGGCACATCCCCGGCATGCCGGACATATCCTCCGCTACCGTCAGCGCATTTTTATTGATAGAATGGATCAGTTCATTGGCAAGCTGCAGATAGGTTACGGCTTCCGTATCGGTATTAAGAGAAAAATACATGGAATAATCGGAAAAGGCGCTGCCCAATCCGTGGTCATGATAGAGCATGGAGGTAACCCCATCAAAGCGAAAACCATCAAAATGGAAGATCTCCATCCAATATTTCAAATTGGAGAGGAGAAAATGAATCACTTCATTTTTATCATAGTTGAAAAGCTTGGTCCCCCATGCACTGTGGTCCCCGCGGGGCCCTTCATGAAAGAATTGATGGACAGTCCCATCAAATTCATTGAGCCCTTCATTGGTATTTTTCACCGCATGAGAATGGACTACATCCAAAAGCACAGCAATTCCCATCTCATGAGCGGCGTTGATCAGTTCCTTTAATTCATGGCCGGTGCCGTAGCGGGAGGAGGGGGCAAAGAAATTGGAAACCTGATAACCAAAGGAGCCATAGTAGGGGTGCTCCATAATGGCCATTACCTGAATGGTATTATAGCCCAGCTTTTTGATGCGCGGCAGAATCTTCTCTTGAAATTCCTTATAGCTGCCTACTTTGCCTTCTTCTTGGGCCATTCCGATATGGCATTCATAGATCAGCGGGGTCTCTTCCCGCTTGAATTGCTGATCGGTCCAAGGAAAGGGGGCTAAGGTGTTTTCAATCTCTGCGCAGAAAAGAGTAGTGGAAGGATCCTGCACCACGCGGGTAGCATAAAGAGGAATACGGCGCAGCATCTCGCCGTTATGCCAGATCAGCGCCTGCACCTTTTGCCCCTCTTTAAGGGTATCCTTACCATCAAGATAAATCTCGAAAATGCCGCTTTCGTCGATTTTTTTCATGATATGGATCTCAGTATTCCATTGGTTGAATTCACCGGTCAGCGCCATTTTTTCGGCAGCAGGAGCCCATTCTCGGTAGACCCAACCGTTTTCGGTGGAATGAAAGCCGAAATATTCATAGCCATTGGCAAAATCAACTAAGCTCTTTCCGCCTTTCAGCAGCTGCTTTTTCTTTTCCTTCAGCCGCTCCATACGAAGCTTGATATCTTTTTCAAAGGGCGCAAGATACGGATCAAGTTTAATGATGCGATAAGCCATTGGAGTTCCTCCTGCATAATATTCTATTATTAATATACACCTTTTTAATGAAAATTACAACTCTTGACATTCCTTCGGTGAAAGAATATAATATTCTAAGAATTATATTGGAAAAGAGATGAGAGAATTGGCCTATAAAAGAATACTCACCGTGCAGGATATTTCGTGCTTGGGTCAATGCTCGCTGACCGTTGCCCTTCCGATTCTTTCCGCTTGCGGTCATGAGGCGTGTATCATTCCTTCGGCCGTCCTTTCCAATCATACAGCCTTTGAAAGTTTCACCTTTCGGGATCTCTCGGCGGAGATTCCTGCGATTTCAAAAAAATGGCAGGAACTGAATGTGAAATTCGCTGCCCTTTATACCGGATATTTGGGGAAGGCGGAGCAAGTCCCATTCATTAAAGAATTAAAAGAAAACTGCCTTCTGCCGGATGCGCCTTTGATTGTTGACCCTGCGATGGCCGATCATGGAAGGCTTTATACCGGCTTTGATGATGCTTATGTAGCTGCCATGAAAGAGCTTTGCATGAGCGCTGATATTATTCTACCGAATCTGACAGAAGCCTGCTTCTTGGCGGATCTTCCTTATCGCGAAGATTTCTCTCATGAAGAGATCATTCAATTGGTAGTGAATCTTGGCAAGCAATTTGAATGTAAGGTGATCCTTACCGGTGCCATCGCCGATCCGGAGAAGAGCGGTGTGGCGGTATTAGAGGGGGGAGAGCCCCGATTCTATTTCCATAAAAAGCACTCAAATACCTGCCATGGAACCGGAGATGTCTATGCCTCTGTCTTTACCGGCGCGCTGATGCAGGGGAAGCGTCTTTATGATTCCGCTTGCCTTGCCGCAGATTTTACCGCTGATTGCATCGGCTTTACCAAAGGAGATGCCGAGCATTGGTATGGAGTCAAATTTGAGCCCCTTTTGGGAAATCTAATAGAAAAGTTGAAATAAAAATCAGGTTGCCGTTTCGGCAACCTGATTTTTTGTGTAAAATTTTCTCCAAAAGAATCAGATAAGAATTGAAAAGAGGAAGATTTAAGGGGATTTTATAGGATTTTCCTGTAAAGGTCTCCTCCTTTACAAGCTCAAGATCTTCTGTTTCGCTCAACCGATAAAACTTAGCTCTGATGCCGTTTTCTGCGGAAAAACCGCTGATATCAAGCAGGATATCTTTTGGTGCTGTTTCATCATCATCGAAAAAATGCGTTACCATGATAGCGGCTTTGGCCTCATTTTTGGCGGCGCAGGAATAAATATTGTTTGCGTCTTCGGTTTTGGTATATTCGCCCAGTTGGTAAAGCTGATTAAACATATAGAAGGGGTAGTAGCCTTTTAAGCGATCGCAAACAAAGTCGGTGGAGAAGAGCCCGTTCATGCCGCAGGGGCGGGCATCGTAATACATCAGCATATCCAACGCTTCTCTCTGGCCGATGCTCATCACCATGGCAATAAAGGCCGAGCCTTTGAGCGCTTTTTCCATCCGCAGAGAATAGAGCCAATCGTCTCCCTTCCATCCGCGGACATAGTTCCATTCGTTGAGGATGCTCTCGGTATCCCGAAATCCATAGGTATCCAGAAGCTCCCGCACCTTGCGGATTCTCATCAGCACCTTTTCATCATCTTTTGCATATATGTGCCAGGAGAAGAAATCAAGGGGAGCTTTCAGCTGGGCTAAGAACTCTTCCGCCCAAGTCATACTGCCGGCAATGGCAGGCCCGCCGATTTTCAGATGAGGGAAGCATTTCTTCAGGTGGGTAGCGGCAATATGATAAAGCTCGAAAAACTGCTTTTTGGTGCCGCCCCAGGTGCGTTTATGGGTGGAATCATCGGGATCCAGATCCGGCTCGTTCCAGATCTCCCAATAGGTCATCTTATAATGGAAGCCATCGGCCCAGCCTTCGGTGTAGTGGCGGATAATATGCTCGCAGATCACTGCCCATTTATGAAAATCCTTGGGCGGCAGGGTGCCGTATTTTTTCGGCCAATGCTCAATCTTGGAGCCCAAGCGATAAAAAGGCTCAACCCCTGCATGAACCATGACCTTCATATATTCATCGGTGCATACGAAATCATAAGAAGCAGGATCCTCCGGATCAGCATCAAAATCGGGGAAGATAGCATGGATATCAACCGTATGCTCCCCGCCGTAGGTGGCATAAAATGCCGCATCGTGGGTGCGGGCATAGGGAATGGCGGCGGCGCGGAAGTGATCAATGTTGGTAATCCGCTGATCCTCCGCAAATTTATAGACAGGGCCGTTATTCACCGCATGCATCGGCTTCATAATGCCATCGTTTCTTGAAAAATCAATCTTCATTTCGTGCATTAAAAAAGCACCTCTCTTTCTGCCTTTATTTTGGCATGGAGAGAGGTGCTTTGTCAAGTGAAAGACCAACGAAAATTTTTCGTTATTTCTTCAAAAGATCCCGAATTTCCTTCAAAAGGTCTTCGGTGGTGGGATTGGCGGCCCGCTCTGCGGCAGCGGCTTCCTCTTCGGCCTTCTTAGCCTCTTCTTCAGCTAAGGTTTTTGCATCGAAATAAGCTTTTACAGCGGCTTTATCCTTGCGGTCGATCCCTTGCTCCTTCATGGCTTTTTTATCTTCCTTGCTGATCATATTAGCAGTCAGCTTTCCGATCATCTTATCCTGCTGATCCTTCAGGGAATTGATGGCTTTGATGATGGTGAAGAGCACAATGGCCACAATGAAGAAATTGATTACGGCGTTGATAAAGAGCCCCCAATCGATGTAGATGGACTGAGTGAGGTCTACCGCCCCATCTTCGCCCAGTACTTTTTTAAGGAAGGTAAAGCTCTCGCTCAGGGTATCGGCGCCGAAGATCAAAGAAATGATCCAATTAATAAAAGGCTTGATGATATTGGTGCTCAGTGCATTGACAATGGCGGTAAAAGAACTACCTACAATGACACCGACAGCCATATCCAGCACATTTCCGCGGGTAATAAAGACCTTAAATTCTTCAAAAAACTTTTTCATTGAAATCCATCTCCTTGTTTTTTCTTCATTATCTAATAAAACAAAAGATTTGTCAATATAAAAGAATCGTTCTTCGTGTATCAAAAAAGAGAGAAGGTAATGCTTGATTCATCCTTCTCTCATTTTTGGTTTATATAACAGCAACATTCTTTATGAGTTTCCGCAAAACTCATTTTTTAATAATCTCATCCAAAAATACCGATGCTTTTATTAAGCTTTCAGGTGAAATTTCCAAGGCGTCTGCAAGGTTGTAAAAAACTTCCAAAGAAAAACTGTATGCCATGTTGGGCGCTTCAATGTTGCTGAGGAGCGAGCGGCTGATATTCGCCTTTTCTGCTAATTTTTCTTGCGAAAAACCGCGTATTCTTCGAAGGGTTGAGATTGCGATGCCCAGTTGGATGAAACGATCTCTGTTTTTGTAATCGACTTCCTTTCCCATAATAAAAACCTCACTAACGGACAATAAATTCTTTTATAATTATACGTATTGTCTGTAACACTTTCAGTATTTATATGTGTGCAC
>JAZMZQ010000186.1:0-2173 GCA_045586045.1 Eubacteriales bacterium | reverse complement strand
GACCGCTTGGCCTCCGACTTAGAGTATGGCACGCTTTATTTAAAAAATGAATTGATGCGCTTATCTGAAGTATGCCGCCATTACCATCTTCCCCTTTATTTGGATGGTGCTCGCCTCGGGTATGGCCTTGCCGCAGAGGATACCGATGTGTCATTGGCTGATATTGCAAAGTATTGCGATGTTTTTTACATTGGCGGCACTAAAGTTGGCGCCCTTTGCGGAGAGGCTGTTGTATTTACAAAGAATAATACACCACCCCATTTTATGACCCTGATCAAGCAGCATGGCGCTTTACTGGCAAAAGGCAGATTAACCGGAATCCAATTTGATCGGCTTTTTACGGATGATCTCTATTTTAGAATCAGCAAAAGAGCAATTCAATATGCTTCTCAATTAAAAAGAGCATTAAGAGAAAAGGGATATCGCTTCTTTATTGATTCCCCTACTAATCAGATCTTTATTATTTTAGAAAACGATTTTATGAAGCAACTGAAAGAAAAGGTGCAATTCAGTTTTTGGGAAAAATATGATGATCAGCATACGGTTGTTCGTTTTGCCACAAGCTGGGCCACCACACAAGAAGATATTGATCAACTGATCGAAATTTTATAAAAAAGAAATCCTCACACACATTGTGAGGATTTCTTTTTATTTTTCGATACGAAGCTCTGCTTGCATATGGGGTAAAAGATTAAACTTTGCGCTCCCATCTTTAATTTCCACATTAATATCCAATGGATTACCAAAAAGATCGCAGAGGGTTGCTTTTTTGATTTCTTTATCCAATGAGATGGTAACCGCATCATCTTTGCCATATACTTCATACATACGTGCAGAAATCATCCCTCCTCTTTGGGCAATGCCGGTCAAAATCGAATGATCTGCATGCATACGAAGAAGAGACTGCTCTGCAGGAAGAATGCCGCCATGGGAAGTATTGGTGGCATATTGCAAGGGATTCATGCAAGATTCAGTAATGGTTGCCAGTGGAATCGCATCACATTCAGCAATAATGATATAAAGCTCAATCTCATGAATTCCCCGCTCGGGATAAGGATCCGGATCACGGGAGGTATTAATGAGGGTAACATATAAATCGTCCTTATATAGGCGATAACCATATTTGCAATTAGACGCCAAAGCCACCGCTTGCTGATCCTTCATTTCGGCAGCAGCATAACGCAGGCAAGGCACATCCTGCCCTTGATCTACCCGCCATTGAATCCCGCCGGGAACATCGCAAAGAATCCTCTTAGTCCCATCAATTAAAGGAAGGCGGTATGCAAGAAGATGCTGGGGTTCCCCTTTGCTCATCTTCTCATTCCAATCAACCTTCAAATAAATCCGCAAGAAACGATCGTTTCTACCCAAGGAAATATTTGCAGTAACAGTAGAATTTTTGATGGTTGAGACAGAGGTGATGGTAGATACCACCTTTCCCTTAACCAACTTCATTTCAATGGGCGCTTCCATCTTTTCGATGTTGCTGTATCGATTAATCTGCCAAGCTGTATGGGTTTTATCCTGCGCATCAATATAGCGCAAGCCCCCGCTCTCTCCGGCTCGAATACGCTCTTTACCGCTTGTCTTATCAATAATAGAAATCAACTCTCCGGTATGAATATCAAATTGCGCGCGGAGATAATCATTTTCAAGCACATGATCCTCAACAGGGCGATGGATATATTGCCACTCCATATTCCAAATATGGGCGGAAGTAACCTCCTCAGGATCCCGCTCTTTTAAGAAGATTGTTGTGTACCCGCAAGATGGGACGGCAACCTCCACATAAATATCCATAAATTCATGGGCCCAATAAGAAGAGGTCCGAACAATATCATAGTCCAAGGATTTTCCGTTTACATCGGTGATTTCCAAAAGATCAATATCTCCGGGCCAATCCCAGATCGTAATCTTTGCATTTTCTTTGCGATCAACGGCAGAGGTATTGAATAAATGGATAATACGATTGATACCGACGCCACTCTCATGGGTAGGAATAGACCCTTTTCCGACACCATACCCAACACCAGCGCCGATACTGCGTTCAAAACAATCTTTGCCGATATGATAGGCGGATGTATTGATTGCGGCGGTAATTTTTTCAATGGCTAAAGCAGAGCGGGTTTGAGCAAAGGATAAAGCGTCCTGATAAAGACCAAGTCGGAGGCCA
>JAZMZQ010000185.1:0-5841 GCA_045586045.1 Eubacteriales bacterium | reverse complement strand
ATCTAGTTCAAGTAGTTTCATTGATTTTCATAAAAGATCATAAAAATGCGGATCTTTCGATCCGCATTTTTTTACTTTCCAAAGCCTTCCAGTTTCTCATAGAATCCGGAGATCTTCATAAATTGAATATATTCATCCTTTTTGATCTTCTCGCCCAGTTTGCCCACATAATGATTTTGGCCTTTGAAATTACCATCCCATTCGATAAGATAATAAACCTTCTCCTCGGGGATCAGATCAAGGCGCAAGGTCGTATCGGGCGCTACAGTAGCAGTTCCTTCCAAAATCCGCTCACCGGTGAGAGCATTTTTAATGCAATAAGAAATATCGGCAGTCTCTCTTGCATCATTGCAGGCCACAAGGGTAAGATTGCCAGCCTCATCGGGCTCATCGCAGATCATAGTAAAGGCCTCTTGAGAGCGCTTGATATAATGATAAGCCACCTTTTTACAGCCATACCAATCTACAACTGCATCAGAAAATTGAGGCCAGCCATCAATCATATTCCACCAAAGCATGCCGCTGCAATACCATTTTTTGGTACGAAAGCGCTCAATATAGAATTTATTTCCCTCTGCTTGGAAAATTTGGCTCAGGAGCGCATAAGTTTCAACATCCTTTACCTCTACATCCCCAAAAAGATAGCGAATCTGCCTGAGCATTACGGGAATACGATAAACATAAGGCGAGAGCGCATCGGCAGCAGGGCTGGTGGCATGGATCTGCCACTGAGGATCAGCGCAGAATTTCTCATCCCCCCAATTTTGCAGCCGATCGGCATCAATAAACTTTTTGATGCTCTCGGGAGAAGGGCAACCATGGGCGCCCGTTTCGGATACAAAATGATTAATGGACTTTCGATGGTAATCATCCTTAATAGATTCCCGATAGCCCCACATATGCTCCTCGGCAGGCTTTCTGCCCGCCTCTCGCTTAGTGATATAAGGAGAGCTGGGCAAATAAGGGCGAGTGCCGTCCTCTTGCAGGACAACCTCCTTCAAGACTTTTCGAGTCAGAATATTTTCATCGGGATAATCAAACCATTGATCACATTCATTATCCCCTGCCCAAAGAACAATGGAAGGATGATTGCCCAAATGGCGCACAATATAGGAAACTTCCTTTCGAAGATCATCCTGCAGCTTTTGATCCCAAGGATAATAGCCGCATCCCATTCCGAAATCCTGCCAAAGCATAATACCCTTCTCATCGCAATATTCATAGAGCGCATCCTCGGGATAAATATTGCCGCCCCAAAGGCGAATCATATTGCAGCCCAGATCATCAATCATATCGAGCGCACGCTTAGTATAAAGATGATGCTCCGAGGGGAAGGGAGAGGTAGGCACCCAGTTGGTGCCGTGGCAGTAAACAGGCTTACCGTTGATGATAAAGCAGAATTTACCATCCTCCCCTGCATAGTCAGTGCGGTCCAGAGCAGTGGTGCGGATACCGATTTTCAAGTTCATCTCATCCACAATCTCGCCGCTCTTGCGCAAAAGGGTAACCTTCACATCATAAAGATTTGGCTCGCCATAGTTTTTGGGCCACCAAAGCTTGGGATTCTCCAGCGAGAAAGCCACTCGCTCATGAATGGAGAAGACCAGATGATCCTTTTTGAAGGTAGAATCTTTGCAAGAACCTTCAATTCTCAAAAGATAATCGGTTAAAAGATCTAGATCACTCTGCAAGCGAATGCTAAAGGCAAAGTTTGCTTTATTCCCCCGCAATTTTCCCATCAGAAAATTGCAGCGATCAATCCGCTCTTTTTTCTTATAGATAACCCGAACCTCTCTCCAGAGGCCACCGGATACAATTCTTGGCATAATATCCCAGCCAAACATATAAGCCGCCTTACGGATCATCAAAGAATCCGCATTATACCGCTGAGCACGGGTGGCGGCAGGATAATCGAATTGCCGCGCGTAAATCACCGGCGGAATGATATGAATCATCAGTTCATGAGTGCCCTCTTCCATATTTTCAAGAGAATACTCATGGGGAATCAGCATGTTATCTGTAAAGGAAAATGGCTTGCCATCTATATAGATCTCTGCAATGGTATCAATCCCTTCAAAGCGCAGATAAGCCTCTTCCCGCTCCCGCTTTTCAAAGGTAAATTCAGTGCAATACCATCGGTGATGGGCCTCCAGCTTCTGAATTTCCACCACATTCTCGCCTTTATAGATCTCTTGGGGCAATTTCCCCTCTTTGATAAGATCTAGCTCCCAGCATCCGGGAACCAAAGTGTCTTTTAATTGGCAGATGGCTTCCAGCTCCGCTTTTGTTTTGGGCGGGGTAACTTTCTCAAATTCACTGTTGATCAGCGTGCCTAGTTTCCAATCCATTTTCCCATACTCCTCTTATAAATCTTCTTAGCTTTATTTTAACGTTGCCTCTTGCATCAAGCAACTGAAATCTCTATATTTATACACAATATTTCAATATTTCTATTGATTTTCTTGGTTTTTAATGTAAAATAGCATTATAAATAAGGGGGGAATAGCCATGCAAGAGAAGCACCATCGATTGAGAAAAAAATCCTTTATTGGAGAAGAGCGGCATTTATCCATTCATCGTCGGCCTCTTTCCAACGTGGGCCTTCATGCCCATGATTATTTTGAAATCGAGATTATTTTAGAAGGCAAAGGTACCCAGATTCTCAATCACCAAGAAAATTCTTTGGTAAGAGGCTGCGCCTCGGTGCTGACCCCTGCGGATTTTCATACAGTAAATGCAGGCTCCTGCCCTTCCGACGCTTGGAATATTTCCTTCGATGAAACCATGATTCCCTCTCAATATTTAGCGCCGCTATATAGCATCAAAAATCCCATCCAAACCCTCTCGGAAGAAATTCTTCAAAAGGTATCAATTGCATCTGATCTTCTTCTCAAAGAAGCGAAAAACGAAATTTCTGCCCGCCCTCTTTTGGAATATCTGCTCTCCCTATTGCTGCATCCCGAAAAAGAGCAAATCCCCCTCTCGCCCATAGGAAGAGCCCTCAATTTTATTGAAAACCATTTCAGAGAGAATCCCTCTTTGGCGGATGCCGCAAAGCAAGCTTGCCTCTCCCCCGGATATTTTGGTGCGCTCTTCAAAAAGACTACCGGAGAAACTTATATCCAATATCTTAATGCACGAAAAGTCTATTGCGCTGAAATGCTCCTTAAAAACGGAATGAGCGTAGCTGATGCTTGCTTTGCCTCGGGATTCGGCTCTCTCTCCGGATTTTTGCATGCCTTCAAAAAAATAAAGGGCGTGGCCCCCGAGACCATCAAAAAAAGAGAAAGTTCATGCTGAACTTTCTCTTTTTGTTTGATTATTTACTCTCAAGTGTAATTTTACACTCTTCAAAGCCTTCGCCGAAGCAGGAAACGATTACGTTTCCGCTCTCTTTGGTGGCGCGAATTCCGCAGACCAACATTCCTGCAAGAGCCTTCTTATCGGGATGGAAGAAGCCTTCCACCTCTCTTTGATCACCGGCATCGGTGCCGATGAATTCAGCAGCACCCTCCACCTTAAAGGTCAGGCGGTGATTGGCATGGGGGCAAAGATTCCCTTCCGCATCCAAAATAGAGGCGGTAATGAATTCCATCGCCTCTCCATCGGCAGTGAGGCCTCCCTTATAGGCGGTCAGCTCGATATGATGGGGCGCGCCTGCTGTCTTCACCGTCTTGCGCATCCTCTCTTCACCGCCCTCGTAGGCCACAATGGTAATCTCGCCGGGCTGATAAATAACATCGTCCCACATCATCCGATACCGCCCCAAATGAGCACCCTTATCGGCTTTTTTCTCATCTTCTCCGTGAGGCCCGTCCCAATAGCGGCGTTTCCCTTGGGAGATGCCGTTGACAAAGAGTTCTGCCTCCTCATAATTGGTATAAGCATGGACCGGTACATGCTCTCCCTCATGCCCTTCCCAATTCCAATGGGGGAAAATATGAAGAGTGGGGATATCAGTCCAAGCGGAACGATAGCAATAATAGCGATTCTTCGGCAGACCGGCAAGGTCGATGGCCCCAAAATAGGAGCTTCTGGAAGGCCACTCGGTATAATAGGGAGTGGGCTCGCCCATATAGTCAAACCCCGTCCAGATAAATTCACCCATTACGAAAGGATGATCCTTCTGGGCCGCAATCTCCCGCTCGGCATAATAAGCCCAGGAGGGGGCAGAAAGCTCATAGGCGGAAACTGCAAGATCCTCCTGCTTTTCCGCAGGGATATCAATCTTAGCGGGCAGATGATAAACCCCGCGGGTAGAAACGCAGGATTCGGTTTCGGAGCCGATAAAGAGCTTTTCGGGATAAAGATCCTTAAACTGCTGATATTGATGAGGGCGGTAATTCAGGCCCACGATATCGGTATAAAAAGCAAGGCGATTATTAAAGCTGTGCTCTACCGAGTTATAGCCACCGGTGGTGGGGCGGGTGGGATCAGTGCGATGAACTGCATCAGATAGCATCTTTGCCCGCTTCCAGCCATCTTCCGAGGACTGATCGCGCACTTCATTGCCAATCGACCACATCACCACCGAAGGATGATTGCGATCCCGCTTAATGGTAGCAATGACATCCGCCTCTGCATGGGCGGCAAAATGGGAAGAATAACCATTTTTAACCTTTTCCAAAATCCATTCGTCGAAGAATTCATCCATCACCAAAAAGCCCATCTCATCGCAAAGCTCCAGAAGCTCTGGAGCAGGCGGATTATGGCTGGTGCGAATGGAATCTACGCCCATGCCCCGAAGGATCTCCAGCTGACGTTTCAATGCAGAGCGATTCATTGCCGCACCCAGCATTCCCAGATCATGGTGCATGCAAACGCCCTTCATCTGCAGGTATCTTCCATTAAGGAAGAAGCCCTCTTTGGTAAATTCAATCATTCTTACACCAAAGGGAATCTCCACGCAATCCCCTTGCGGCAGAGTAATCTTTGCCTGATAAAGATTGGGCGCCTCCACATCCCAAAGGGCAGGATTCTCAATATTAAAGATGAGGCTCTCCCCTTCGGAGGTATAGGTAGCGACATCGCCATTCGGTGCGGTGATCTCGGCAGTAAAAGTTTCAACGCCGGCAGTCTCAAGGGTAATATCCACTACCGCAAGTTTTTTATCGCAATAGACCTGACGGATCCAAGTGCCGTTATACTTAATATGCTGCTCATCTTTACGAACCAAGCGAAGATTTCGGTAAATCCCTGCGCCCGTGTACCATCTGCCTGCATTGGGGCGTACAATGGCAAGGATCGCCAAAAGATTAGGCCCTTCAAAATCCACCGCCTCGGTCAGCTCCACCTCATAGGAGCCATAGCCGAAATGATAGCCGCCCATCTCACGTCCGTTGAGATAAACCTTGCTCTCCCACATCACGCCGTCCAGCTCCAAAAAGACCCGATCGGCCTTTTCAATCTCAATCCACTTGCGGTAAACACCCATGCCTACTACCGGCAGACCGCCGTTCCAACCGGTCATCACCGTCTCTTTTACCATTCCATCTTCCTTTACAATGGTAACAGTGGGATCATTATCAACATCAAAATCCCCTTCAACACCCCAATCATGAGGCACGCGAACCGTGCGCCAGCTGCTATCATCAAAATCCCGCTCAAACACCCCTTGAGGCAGGGCGTCCAAATCGAATTTCTGAAATTTGAAATCATATTTCAAGGTTTCTACAGATCGTTTCATTTTTCCATCCTCCTTTTAAGCAAACACGAGTAATCCGAACCTGATTTTAAGGGGCGGATTATTTGTGTTTTCTGTGTTAAAATACTCGTTAATCCGGTAGGATTAACTGCGTTTTATGCCTTGCAAACCCAAAAATCCGCTCCCTTAAAATTCTT
>JAZMZQ010000184.1:0-1725 GCA_045586045.1 Eubacteriales bacterium | reverse complement strand
TGCGGCGGCGTTCAAATGCGCGGCACATGGTCTTCACAGTATCCTGAGAGTCGCTCAGCGCGATCTGAGCGGCATACTGGGAAATAGAGCAGGGATTGCTCAGCGCGTGGCTGAGGTAGTTCGCCATTACCTTTGCAATGGGGGCGGGAGAAGCGGCATAACCGATACGCCAACCGGTCATAGCGTATGCCTTGGAGACACCGTTGATCACGATGGTGCGCTCCTTCACTTCTTCGCCAAGAGAAGCAAAGCTGGTAAAGCGCTTCTTATCATAGACAAGGCAGCAGTAGATCTCGTCAGAGATAACATAGATATCCTTCTCAACGCAAACCTTGGCGATGGCTTCCAGCTCCTCGCGGGAATACATCATACCAGTGGGGTTGCAGGGGTTGTTCAGGATCATGCATTTGGTCTTATCAGTAATGAAAGATGCAAGCTGTTCTGCGCTGATCTTGAAATCCTCTGCTTCGGTAGTCTCAACAATAACGGGGATACCACCGGCCATGCGGATAAGCTCGGCGTAGCTGACCCAGAAAGGAGAAGGAAGAATCACTTCATCACCGGGGTTGACCATCGCCTGAAGTGCGGTAAATACGCAGGGCTTAGCGCCGCTGGAAACGGAGATCTGAGAGGGCTCATAGTCCAGATTAAAGTCAGCCTTCAAGCGGGCACAGATCGCCTTACGCAGCTCCACAGTACCAACAGCGGGAGTATAGCGGGTCATATTGCTGGTGATGGCCTGCATTGCGGCGACCTTAATATTATCGGGAGTATTGAAATCGGGCTCACCGGCACCGAAACCGACAACGTCGATTCCATCGGCTTTCATCTGCTTATAAAGAGCATCAATGGAAAGGGTGGCAGAGGGCTCGATGGCCAGAGCAACAGAGGACAAGGACTTCATAATTATCTAAACTCCTTTACTTGGATAGGTGGTCGTTTCACACTCCTTGCATTATAGTAGGTCACGAAAGAAAATGCAAGAGGAAAAAATAAAAAATGCAAAATTTTAAAAATATGAATAGCCGCCCGGTTTTACTGACCGGGCGGCTTGGGAAATTTGTTCAATTTTGAGGATCAATCCGGGATTTGAATTTTTTCGCGGATCAATCGGCCCATTTCTGTTGTTCCAATTGCGTTTTCTCCGGGAGTTGAGATATCGGCGGTACGCCAACCCTCAGCAAGCACCGAATCCACAGCCTTTTCGATACAGGCGGCCTCATCGGCAAGCCCGAAAGAATAACGGAACATCATTGCCACAGACAAAATCGTTGCAATGGGATTTGCCTTGTTTTGTCCGGCAATATCGGGAGCGGATCCATGGATCGGTTCATACAGACCGGGTGCAGTATCGCCAATGGAGGCCGAGGGCAACAGGCCGATAGAACCGGTAACCATAGAGGCTTCGTCTGAAAGAATATCACCGAACATATTTTCGGTAACAACGACATCGAACTGTCCGGGATCCTTGACAAGCTGCATGGCGCAATTATCTACAAGCACATCCTCATATACCACATCAGGATATTCTTCCGCCAATTTATGCATGATTTTACGCCACAAACGGGATGTCTCCAGAACATTTGCCTTATCTACAGAAGATACCTTTCCGCGGCGCATACGGGCCAACTCAAATGCACGGCGACCAATCCGTTCGATCTCAAGTTCAGAGTATGCCATCTCATCGGTGGCTTCCTCTCCCCTGTTCTCGGTCATATAGCGGTT
>JAZMZQ010000183.1:0-20927 GCA_045586045.1 Eubacteriales bacterium | reverse complement strand
GATCTTGCTGGTGGATGATTTTCTGGCAAACGGCTGTGCGCTCAATGGCTTGATGGACCTTGTAGAGCAAGCGGGGGGGACCGTCGTGGGCTGCACCACTGCCATTGAGAAGGGCTTCCAAGGGGGCGGCGATAAGCTGCGCGCTCAAGGCTTAAAGGTAGAATCTCTTGCCATCATTGAAAAGATGGACGACCAAAGCCTTGAATTTCGTAAATAACGGTAATTTCCGCCATTGAAGCGGTAATTATATAAAATTTTTATTGGAGGGAAAACCGATGAAAAAACTGTTGGCCGCTCTGCTGGTAGTTATGATGCTGATCACCATGACCGCCTGCGGCGCAAAGAACAATGAAGATGAGTTGAAGGTAGGCTTCATCTTCCTGCACGACGAGCAATCTACCTACGACAAGAACTTTATTGACGCTGCAATCGCTGCTTGCGATAAGATGGGCGTTACTATGGTTCAGAAGACTCAGGTCCCCGAGAGCAACAAATGCTATGATGCTGCTGTTGAGCTGATCGAGACCGAGGGCTGCGATATTATCTTTGCTGATAGCTTTGGTCATGAGAGCTTCCTGATCGACGCTGCAAAGAAATATCCCGATGTGGAATTCTGCCATGCTACCGGTACTCAGGCTCATACCGCCGGTCTGAAGAACTTCCATAATGCTTTTGCTCATATCTATCAGGGCCGTTTCATGGCAGGCGTTGTAGCCGGCATGAAGCTCAATGAGATGATTGAAGCAGAGAAGATCACTGCTGATAAGGCGAAGATGGGTTATGTCGGCGCATTTACCTTTGCTGAGGTTATGTCCGGCTATACTTCCTTCTATCTCGGCGCGAAGTCTGTTTGCCCCAGCGTAACCATGGATGTTAAGTTCACCGGTTCCTGGTATGACGAGCAGAAGGAAAAAGAGGCTGCTCAGGCTCTGATCGCAGGCGGCTGCGTATTGATCAGCCAGCATGCGGACTCCATGGGCGCTCCCACCGCTTGCGAGACTGCCGGTGTTCCCAATGTATCCTACAATGGTTCCACCGCTGCCGCTTGCCCCGAGACCTTCCTGATCTCCTCCAGAATCAACTGGGTACCCTATTTTGAGTACATGATCGGTCAGGTTCAGAAGGGCGAGGCAATCGATGCCGATTGGGCCGGCACTCTGGAGAACGGCGCAGTTGCTTTGACTGAGCTGGGCAAGAATGTTGCAGAAGGCACCGATAAGAAGCTGGAAGAGGTTGAGAAGGGCCTGAAGGACGGCACCATCAACGTATTCGATACCGCAAACTTCACCGTTGGCGGCAAGAAGCTGGATTCTTATAAGGCAGACGTTGATACCGATGCTGCATTCGAGAAGGATACCGAGGTTATCACCAATGGTATCTTCGAAGAGTCTAAGTATCGTTCTGCTCCTTATTTCGATGCCGAGATCGATGGCATCACCTTGCTGGATCGTAACTACGGTTAATTCAAAGCTAAGGCGGGGCGAATCGCCCCGCCTTTCTTTTTGAGCGTTGAAACCTGTGCCGAAATTTTCGGCGCAGGTTTGAGCGATTTTATAAAGAAGCAATAAAAAAGAAAGAGAGGGCAGATCGTGGCCAATCAAGCAGCGATTGAATTAAAAAATATCACCAAAACCTTTGGCAGCGTAGTTGCCAATAAGAATGTAAATCTTCGGGCCAATCGGGGAGAAATTCTCTCCATCCTCGGGGAAAACGGAAGCGGAAAGACCACCTTGATGAATATGATCTCGGGCATCTATTTTCCCGATGAAGGGGAAATTTTTATTGATGGTGCTCCGGCCGTGATCGCCTCTCCCAAGGATGCTTTCGATTATAAGATCGGCATGATTCATCAGCATTTTAAGCTGGTGGATGTATTCTCTGCTGCCGAAAATATCATTCTTGGCTTGGAGGAGCAGGGGCGCTATAATCTCAAAGCCGCCGAGGAGCGGATCAGCGCAATCTGCGATCAATATGGATTTGAGCTGGATCCTAAAAAGAAGATCTATACCATGGCCGTCTCCGAAAAGCAGACGGTTGAGATTATCAAGGTCCTTTATCGGGGCGCAGATATTCTGATTTTGGATGAGCCTACTGCGGTGCTGACTCCGCAGGAGACGCAAAAGCTTTTTGCTGTCCTGAGAAGAATGAGAGAGGATGGAAAGTGCATCATCATTATTACCCATAAGCTTCATGAGGTGCTCTCTCTTTCCGATAAGGTCGCTGTATTGCGAAAAGGGGAATATGTGGGTACTGTGGAGACGGCGAAGACCAGCGAAGCAGAGCTTACCGAAATGATGGTGGGCAAAAAGATTTCCCTCAATATTGAGCGCAGTGAGCCGAAGGATGCGCAGGTGCGCTTGGAGGTTCATCATGTGGATTGCTCCAATCGTGAGGGCGCTTTGGTGCTGGATGATGTCTCTTTCCATGTAAACGCGGGAGAAATCTTAGGGATTGCCGGCATTGCGGGAAGCGGCCAGCGGGAGCTTCTTGAAGTCATCGCGGGCCTGCAAAAGAGCGATAGCGGCGCAGTCCTTTATCATAATCCCAAAACCGGAAATGTGGATAATCTGCAGAATAAGACCCCCCTGCAGATCCGCGAGCTGGGCGTGCGGCTCTCCTTTGTGCCGGAGGATCGCTTGGGAATGGGCTTGGTCGGCAATATGGATATTACCGATAATATGATGCTCCGCAGCTATCGCAGAGGAAAATCTGCCTTTTTGGAGCGTAAAGGTCCGAAGGATCTTGCGGAAAAGATCATTGAGGATCTGGAGGTTGTTACCCCCGGCGCTACGACCCCTGTTCGCCGCCTTTCCGGCGGTAATGTGCAGAAGGTATTGGTAGGCCGCGAGATTGCCGCGTCTCCTACGGTCTTGATGGCGGCCTATCCCGTGCGGGGCTTGGATATCAATTCTTCTTATACCATTTATAATCTTTTGAATCAGCAAAAGGAAAAGGGTGTTGCGGTCATCTTTGTGGGCGAAGATCTGGATGTGCTTCTGGAGCTTTGCGATCGGATCTTGGTCATCGGCTCCGGTAAGGTAACCGGCATTTTGGACGGCCGGACCGCCACCAAAGAGCAGGTAGGCCTGCTGATGACGAAAACGGAAGGAGGAGAGCAAGAATGAGCCAAAAGAGCAAAAAGCATCATGAGCCTTTATTTCATATTGTGAAGCGGGATGATCTTGCGCCGGCAAAGGCTTGGGGAATTCGCATCGGTGCGATTGTCCTTGGCGTATTGCTGATCGGCTTAATCTCCTCGATTCTAACCGGTGAAGGCTTCTTTGAAGTATATGAAATCATGTTCCGCGGCGTTTTCGGCCGGCTTTTTGAGGGCAAGACCAATATGCTTTGGAAATTCTTGCAGGATACGGCTATTCTGCTTTGCCTCGGCCTTGCAGTAGCCCCCGCATTCAAGATGAAATTCTGGAACTGCGGTGCGGAGGGCCAAGCGCTGATCGGCGGATTGGCAGGCATGTTTTGCATGATTCAATTCGGCGGAAAGCTTCCTGAATTTTTTTTAGTCCCCTTGGTGATTGCAGTCAGCATTATCGCAGGTGCCATTTGGGGCGTGATTCCTGCTATCTTTAAGGCGAAATGGAATACCAACGAGACCCTCTTCACCTTGATGATGAACTATATGGCAACTCAGCTGATTGCCTATTATGTATACATTGTGGGCGGCGGCTCCAACGTTATCAATCCGGTCTCCACCGGTGCGCTGCCGGTGATCGGCAATCTGCAATATCTGACGAATATTCTGATTGTAGCGCTCCTTACGGTAGCCGTTTATGTTTATTTGAAATATAGCAAGCAGGGTTATGAGATTGCGGTAGTAGGGGAAAGCCAGAATACCGCGCGCTACATTGGCATCAATGTCAAGAAGGTGGTGCTTCGCACCATGATGCTCTCCGGCGCCATCTGCGGTGTGGCAGGAATGCTGCTGGTCGCAGGGACCGACCATTCCATCAATACCAATACCGTCGGCGGCCAAGGCTTTACCGCCATCATGGTCGCATGGCTTGGTAAATTCAATCCCGCCATCATGACTTTGATGGCCGGCTTGATCATCTTCTTGCGGACCGGTGCCGCCAAGGTTGCCGATCTCAACTTCCTGAATAGCTCCTTTGCCGATATTTCGGTGGGTGTGGTTATTCTGCTGTTGGTTGGCTGCGAATTCTTTATTCAATATTCTGTACGGTTGCGCCACGGAAAGAAGGGAGTGTAATACCATGATCGTTGAATTTATCAGCAGAGCCATTCTTTTGAGTATTCCCCTTCTCTATGGTGCGACCGGCGAGATTCTGACCGAAAAATCGGGCCATTTGAATCTGGGTATCCCCGGCATCATGTATGGCGGCGCCATCGGCGGTGTCATCGGCGCATTCCTTTATGAGAATGCTTGCGGCAATGTGGCAGAAAATATGAATCCGATCCTTACGATCTTGATTCCCTTGCTCACCTCGATTGCCTTTTCGGTATTGATGGGGCTGATCTATAGTTTCATGACCGTAACGTTGCGGGCCAATCAAAATGTAACCGGTCTTGCTCTGACCACCTTCGGTATCGGCCTCGGTAATTTCTTCGGTGGCTCTTTGGTAAAGCTGGTGCAGAGCGATCTGCCCTCCATTGCCTTGACCAAGACCAGTAAGATTTTTAAGGCGGAGCTTCCCTTTGCCAAGGATCTGGGATGGTTTGGAGAGATCTTTTTATCCCATGATTTTCTTGCTTATGCGGCGATCGCCATCGCTTTGATCGCCACCTTTATCCTGAATCGGACCAGAATAGGCCTGAATCTTCGGGCAGTGGGGGAGAATCCTGCCACCGCCGATGCGGCAGGCATCAATGTTACAGCTTATAAATATATCGCTACTTGCATCGGAAGTGCTGTGGCAGGGTTGGGTGGCTTGCAGTACGTAATGGCATATGCCGATGGCGTATGGTCCAATAATGCCTTTGGTGATCGCGGTTGGATGGCGATTGCATTGGTCATCTTTGCTCTTTGGAAGCCCTCCATGGCAATTTTGGGCGCATTTCTTTTCGGCGCTCTTTGCAATGCCAATAACTATGTGCAGGGCTTGGGTACCGAGACGCAGGAACTTTTCAAGATGCTTCCTTATGTGGTAACCCTGATTGTATTGATTATCACCAGCCTGCGCAAAAAGCGGGAGCATCAGCCCCCTGAAAGTTTAGGGCTTCCTTATTTCCGCGAGGAGCGGTAAAAAATTACAGTTGCAATTTTGCTTTTTTCTGCTATAATAAGCGGCGGCAAAAATAATCATTCCATATGCCGCTGCCTTTCGGCAACGGCATATTTTTGAGAAAGAGAGTAATAGGATGAACTATGATGTATTAATTATCGGCGCAGGCCCCGCAGGAATCTTTACTGCTTTGGAGATGGTGCGCCATGGCAGTAAGCAAAAGATTATGATTGTGGAAAAAGGGCTGCCTGTAGAGAAGCGTCGGTGCCCTAAAACGAAGACCAAGCAGTGTGTCAGCTGCAAGCCCTATTGCCATATCACCACCGGCTTTTCCGGTGCGGGCGCATTTTCTGATGGAAAGCTTTCTTTGAGCGCAGATGTGGGCGGCGATCTGCCTACTCTTATTGGAGAGGATCTTGCGCAGGAGACCATCGATTATACCGATAAAATCTATCTGGAATTCGGTGCTGATACGAAGATTGAAGGAATCAGCAATCCGGAGGCAGTGAAAGAGATCCGCAAGCGTGCCATTCAGGCAGGGCTTAAATTGGTAGATTGCCCCATCCGCCATCTCGGCACGGAGAAGGCGCAGGATATTTATTTTGCCATCGAGCAATATCTGCTGGAGCATGGAGTAGAGATGCTCTTCAATTATGAATGTACCAATCTGATCATTGAGGATCAAAAGTGCATCGGCGGTTATATCAGCAACGGCAAGGAGCAGCGGGAGATTTATGCCACTCATACCATTGTGGCCACCGGCAGAAGAGGCGCAGAATGGCTGGAGCATCTTTGCACCGAGCACCATATCGAGCATATGCCCGGCACGGTTGATATCGGCGTGCGGGTAGAGGTGCGCAATGAGGTTATGGAGCGGGTGAATGAGGTTCTTTATGAATCCAAGCTGGTCGGCTATCCGCAGCCCTTCAAAAATAAGGTGCGCACCTTCTGCCAGAATCCGGGCGGCTTTGTCTCTCAGGAAAATTATGATAATGATTTGGCGGTGGTCAACGGCCATTCCTATAAGGAACTCAAGAGCAATAATACCAACCTTGCCATTTTAGTCTCTCATAATTTCACCCATCCCTTCAATCAGCCGATTGCTTATGCCCAGAAGGTGGGCGAGCTTTCCAATATGCTGGCCAACGGCCATATCTTAGTCCAGCGCTACGGCGATATTTTGGATGGCAAGCGCACTTGGGATAAGGAGCTTGCTCGCTCCAATCTGAAGCCCACTCTGCCCGATGCAGTGGCCGGCGATATTACCGCCGCCATTCCCTATCGGGCGATGATGAATATCATCAACTTTATTCAGGCTCTGGATCATGTGGTGCCGGGCTTTGCTTCTACCGAGACTCTGCTCTATTCTCCCGAGCTGAAATTCTATAGCAATCGGGTTTCCATGGACCCTCAATTCAATACCAGCGTGAAGGGCCTTTATTGCTTGGGTGATTCCAGCGGCTGGACCAGAGGGCTAATGATGGCATCGGTCATGGGCGTATTGATGGGCAGAAGACTCGCAGAGGAGGAGCAGAAATGAAGCAAGCGACGATCAAAGAATTATATTCTTTGGAGCATACCCTTGCCGCTCCTCTTTTAGAGGGCTTTACCTATCCTTGGGAAGCGCTGAAGGAGATTGGCGATTATATCTTAAAATTGGGTGCGCGGCTCTCGGAGGAGGAATACGATCATCCGCAGGAGACGGTCTGGATCCATAAGAGCGCGAAAGTAGCGCCATCTGCCTTTATCGGTGAGAATGTCATCATCGGTAAAGAGACGCAGGTCCGCCAGTGCGCGTTTATCCGCGGCAGTGCCTTGATCGGAGATGGAGCGGTGGGTGGAAATTCTACCGAGCTGAAGAATGTCATCCTTTTTGACGGGGTGCAGGTTCCCCATTATAATTATGTGGGCGATTCCATCTTGGGTTATAAAGCCCATATGGGAGCAGGCTCTATCACCTCTAATGTAAAGAGCGATAAGAGCCTTGTGGTCATTCGTTTTGGTGATGAGAAAATCGAGACCGGCATTAAAAAGGTAGGCGCCATGCTGGGTGATTTGGTAGAGGTGGGATGCGGAAGTGTCCTCAACCCCGGTGTGATCATCGGAAGAGAGAGCAATGTCTATCCGCTTTCTGCAGTGCGCGGGGTGATCCCTGCTCATTCCATTTATAAAAAGCAAGGCGAAATTGCCGAAAAAAGATAAAAAAGAAATGCTTCGGCGCAAGCCGAATCATTTTTCAGCGTGTCAAAAAACTCCTGCGGAGGTTTTTGACACGCTGGGAGACTCTCAAAAAAGAGTGCAGATTTCGTCGATCTGTTCTCGTCGGCGTACATAGGTACGGTAGAGAGCAGATCAGCGGAAAGCAGAAAATTTTATTCAAAATCCGCATCATCATGCGGATTTTTCCTTATAATAAGAAAGCAAGAAAAAAGAGTGGGCTTTCTTTTCTCTTGCTAATTTATAGAATCGGCAGAATTCTTTAGTTCTCTTATTTTCTGCGGTCTGTGCCTTTTTTGACAGTCTGAGAAATGCTTCGGCGCAAGCCGAAGCATTTTTTTGCTTTATTTTGCTTTTTCTACAATCAGATTAAGCGCATAATCAAGAATGATCTGATCCTCTACCCGCTCTCTGGTGGCGAGTTTGAGATATTCTTCTACATCCTCATATCCTGCGGCAGTGGCGAAGGATTTTGCATAGGCATCAAATTCTTTTTCGCTGATGGTATAACCTTCTGCTTTGGCGATGGCATAGGCGGTCAGCTGCTGCTTGACCAGCACTTCTGCCTGCTGCACAATGGTCTCCGAGGAGAGATTATTGGCCGCCAAGAAGGAATCGACATCATCGTAGCCATATTGAAGGGCGATGGATTTATAATAGTCGTTATATTCTTTTTTTGCAGAATCTAATAGGGTAGAGGGCAGCTCTCCTTTGAAGGTGGTGGCGGTCATCACCTTGGTCCAAAGGGTGTTCTGCGCGGCGGAGAGGGCTTCTTGCTCATTAGAAGCCAGAAGCTCTTTTTTGGTATTTTCAATCAGCTCTTTTTTGGTCTTTGCTTCCTTTTTGAGTTTTACTACAAGATCATCGGTCAGCTCCGGATAGGTGGTGCGGTCTTTGATATAATTGACCTTAACCGTAAAGACGACCGCCTGCCCTGCAAGCTCTGCGTTGCCGTAGTTTTCGGGGAAGGTCAGATCAAGATCAACCGTCTCTCCCACTTCAACCCCGACCAAGCCTTCCTCGAAGCCTGCGATGAAGCTGCCGCTTCCGATATTGAGATCTTGGCCTTGGGCGGTGCCGCCTTCAAAGGCAACTCCATCCTTGACGCCCTTATAATCAATATTGGCAGTATCGCCGATCTGCACCTTCCCTTTGGTGATTTTCTTATCGGAGAGGGTGCCGTAGCCTGCATCATAAAGCAATTTATTGAGGGCTACTTGCAGCTGATATTCGCTTACGGAGGGATCGGCTTTGGTATAGGTCAGGCCCTTATATTCGCCCAGCGTGAGATATTGCTCGGGGTCTGCTTCTTTGAAGGTGGCAGGCCCTTTGCTGCTGCAGCCGAAAAGCAGGGCGGCCGTTAATGTGAGCGCGAGAAATAGTGCAATCTTTTTCATTTTTTTACTCCTTAATCTCAGAAAGAACCTCTTGCATCAAGGCTCTTACTTTTTGAGGCAGCTCTTTTTGAGCGGCCCGATCTAAGTCTTTCGTGGGGATCGCGGGCAGAATCCGAACCTTTACGGTAGCGGGCTTGATGCGATGGCCGTTGGCTTCAAAGATGCGATGAGTCCCGTCGATTACAATAGGGAGAATGGGCGCTTCCGCTTTGGTGGCCATCATAAAGGCACCGCCTTTGAATTCCAGCATTTCCTTGCCGTTGTTGCGCGTCCCTTCCGGCGCGATGGAGACATTGATGCCGTTTTTGAGATTTTCCACTCCTCTATGGATCACCTGCATCCCCGCTTTCACAGAAGAACGGTCAATAAAGAGGCAGTGGCCTGCCCTCATCCAATCGCTCAGTAAAGGAACCTTTTCCAATTCCTTTTTTGCCACAACGCAAGCAGTATTGGGAATGCAGCCAATCAAGATAAAGGCATCAAAGAGCCCTTGATGATTGAAAACGGTGAGGGTGGGCTCTTTTGGAATGTTTTCAAGCCCCGAAAGCTCTACTTTGGTGCCGGCTACCTTTAAGCAACGCCTTGCAAAGGCAACAATCTTTTTGCGGCAGAATTGCTCATGCTTCTTTGGGTCTTTTTTCTCCAGATATTTAGAGTAAGCCAAAAGAGGCAGAGCGCAAAGCAGATAGCCTGCCACATATAAAAACATACCGATGGTTCTGATCATCGTTTGCTCTCCTTTATTTGGAATAAAAAATATTATAGCAAAAACTTCTGCGTTCGTCAACCTTGACAGAAAAGCAGGGATTTGATATCATTTTAGATATTTATTCAGATGGGAATTTATCAAATGAAGCAGAAACGGATCGGCGAGGTTTTGCGGGAGCGCTATGGCTGCAAGGTCTATAAATTATCCTTGGATGCAGGCTTTACCTGTCCCAATCGGGATGGCTCAAAGGGAATCGGCGGCTGCATTTTCTGCTCCCGAGGGGGAAGCGGAGAGTTTGCCGAAAAGGGCGTGGACATTAAAGAGCAGCTTGAGAGAGCCAAAAAGCGAATCGAGCAAAAGAATAAGGGTGGAAAATATATTGCTTATTTTCAGGCTTTTAGCAATACCTATGGGCCTGTGGAGAGGCTGCGGGAACTTTACCTTGCAGCGATGGAGCCGAAGGAGATCGTGGAGCTATCGATTGCCACCCGCCCCGATTGCCTCTCGGAGGAGATTGTGGCGCTGCTGGCAGAGCTGAATCAAATCAAGCCGATTACCATCGAGCTGGGATTGCAGACCATTCATGAGGCTACAGCCGCATATATCAGAAGAGGCTACCCTCTTTCGGTCTTTGAGGATGGGGTGCGGCGGCTGAAGGCGGCAGGGCTTGCGGTGGTGGTTCATATGATTTTGGGGCTGCCCGGCGAGAGTGAGCAGCAGATGCTGGAGACGGCGCGCTATATTGGGGAGAGCGGGGCAGACGGAATCAAGATTCAGCTTCTCCATGTATTGAAAGGGACGGATCTTTCGGAGGATTATGCGGCAGGCAAATTCCGGTGCCTATCCTTTGAGGAATATGCCTCCCTTTTGGAAAAATGCCTTGCTCTTCTCCCTGAGGAGATGGTGATCCACCGCCTTACCGGAGATGGAGCGAAAAAGGATTTGATTGCGCCTCTTTGGAGCGCCGATAAAAAAAGAGTATTAAACGAACTTAGAAAAAGATTGGAGTTTTGAAAAATGTCTTGGGAAAAAGCCATCGATCATCTGAAGAAATATCATATGGAGGAGCGGGCCGTTACCTTTGAGGTCTCATCCGCCACGGTTGCTCTGGCCGCCGAGGCCCTTCAATGCGAGCCTGCCCATATCGCCAAGACCCTTTCCTTTGAAGCAGGCGAGGGCTGCATCTTAGTGGTGGCGGCCGGAGATCGTAAGATCGATAACCATAAGTTTAAGGAAGAATTCGGCTTTAAGGCCAAGATGCTTTCTTTCGAGAAGGTGGAGGAGCTGATCGGCCATGGAGTCGGCGGGGTATGCCCCTTCGGGGTGGACTGCCCTGTATATTTGGATGTTTCCTTGCAGGAATTTGATGTCGTTTATCCCGCCTGCGGGACATCCAGCAGCGCCGTTCGGATGACGCCTCAAGAATTATTTGAAGTATCGGAAGCCAAAAAATGGGTTTCGGTAACCAAGGCGGCAGAAAATAAAGCATAAAAAAATTAAATGGAATTCCATTCTTTTGTGCCATTTGCCGATTCTTTTTTGAAATCGGCAAAAGAGCGGGAAAATTCTTGCTTTTTTCATGAAATTATGGTATTCTGTATCTATTACAAAATCATATGTCCTTCAGTGGAGGACACATAGGAGAAGTTTGCATGATCATTGGTTTGTTGGGCTTCGGCACCATCGGTGCGGGAGTATATGAAATCATCAAAGAGCGGGGCGCGGCTGAGGTGCGCTATGTTTTGGATATCCGCGAAATCGGAATTCCGGAGCTGACCCATCATATGGAGGATATTCTTGCCGATTCAGAGGTTGATACGGTTGTTGAGGTAATGGGCGGCTTGCATCCTGCATATGAATTTGTAACGGCCGCAATGAAAGCGGGGAAGAGCGTGGTAACCGCCAATAAATATTTGGTGGCCACCTTCTATGATGAGCTGATCGCCCTTGCCAAAGAGATGGGGGTAGCCTTTCGCTGCACCGCCGCAGTGGGCGGCGGCATCGGCTGGCTGACCGCCTTGGAGAAAGCAAAGCGGGCAGAGAGAATCACTGCGCTGGAAGGAATCATGAACGGGACGACCAATTATATCCTTTCCAATATGAAAGAAAAGGGCCTTTCCTTTGAGACTGCTCTTTCCGAAGCCCAAGCCTTGGGCTATGCCGAGGCGGATCCCAGCGCAGATATTGATGGCTTGGATATTATGCATAAGGTCATGCTTTCTGCCAATGTAGCCTTTGATGTATCGGTGAAAAAGGAAGAGCTTTTTGTGGCCGGAATCCGCACCATTACCGATGAGGATGTGAAAGCCTTCGGTGAAAAGGGGCTTACCTGCAAGATCTTGGGCAGTGCTTTTGAAAATGATGGTGCGGTCGCCGCATTTGTGCAGCCCACTTTGCTGCCTGCCGATAGTATGACCGCCTCTGTGCCTGCCAATTTCAATCTGATCTCTTATGAAGCAGAGCATAGCGGGAAGATGAGCTTCTTCGGTCAGGGGGCCGGCCGCTATCCTACCGCCGCCAATGCAGTGCAGGATTGCTTGGATCTTGCGGCAGGAAAAAAAGAATTCTATACCAATGAGAGCAAGCAGATTGCCCTTTCCAATGATAAGGTTTCTTATCGTTATTATATCCGTTCCGCCGCAAAGAGCGCAAAGGCCCTTTGCAAGGAGCCCTTCGGCCCCGGCTATCTTACCGAGAAGATGAGCGTGGCTGAAATGCAGGCTGCGATGGTAAAAATCAAGGCCGAAGATGAAAAGGTCTTTATCGCCGCTTTGGCTGAATAAATTATAGAAAAAGCAAAAAGGAGTAGATAGAGTATGAAGAATGTAGCAATTTTAGGTGCAACCGGCGCTGTCGGCCGTGAGATGCTCAAAGTTTTGGAGGAGCGTAATTTTCCCATCGGAAAATTAAAGCTTTTGGCAAGTGAACGCAGCGTAGGAAAGCTGATCCCCTTCAAGGGTGAAAATATCGCCGTGGAATTGGCAGACGAGAATGCTTTTGAGGGCATGGATCTGGTATTGGGAGCCGCATCCAATGAGCTGGCTAAGCGGCTGGCGCCCGCCATTGTAAAGGCAGGGGCTGTATTTGTAGATAATTCCAGCGCCTTCCGTATGGAGGATGAGGTCCCTCTGATTATCCCCGAGGTGAATCCCGAGGATGTGAAAAAGCATAAGGGGATTATCTCCAATCCGAATTGCTCTACCATCATCACCTTGACCGCTGTAAATGCTTTGAATAAGCTCAGCCCCATCAAGACTATGATCGCATCCACCTATCAGGCCGTATCCGGCGCAGGCGCAGGCGGCCCTGTGGAGCTGATGGGCGAGGTGGAAGCTATGGCAAAAGGGGAAAGCTATGAAAATACCGTATTCCCCTATCAGATTGCGTTCAATCTGATCCCCCAGATCGGCGGAGAAGCCCATGAGGGCTATACCAGCGAAGAGATGAAGATGCAAAATGAGGGTAGAAAGATCATGCATCTGCCTGAATTGCTTGTGAATTGCACCTGCATCCGTGTGCCTGTTGTTCGGAGCCATTCCATTTCTGTAACCGTTAAGACCGAGAAGCCCGTTTCTGTTGAGGCCGCTCGCGAAATTATCGCTTCTGCTCCCGGCTGTAAGCTGGTGGATGATCTGGGCAATAAAGTATACCCCATGCCCCTCGATACCACCGATCAGGATCTCGTTTTCGTCGGCCGTATCCGCAAGGATCTCACCGATGAGAATGGTTTGCAAATCTGGTGCTGCGGGGATCAAGTTAGAAAAGGAGCGGCGACTAATGCCATCCAAATCGCAGAGTTGTTATAAGGCGAATGAAAAGCGGCATCTCTCCCGCTTTTCCGTCTTCGCCGTATCGACATACGGCTTCAGCCGGAGAAAACGAGAGATCTACCACTTTTGATTCACCTTTAATGAGCGATAAAATATAAAAGGGATGCAAAATTGCATCCCTTTTTCATATAGTTACCCTTGCTATCCAAAAGTTCGGATGCAATGCAAGAAGCCCCATAAGCATCCGTTTGGATGTGTTGGTGGTGCCGCCGCAGTGCGCCGAAATTTTGAATTTCAAAGCGATTTGTTGTATTATTCTTTTGAAGCTCCGATTTTGATAGTGCCATGCTTGGTTTCATATTGCTCGATGCAATCTCGAATCAAAATTAAAATCTGACTGTTGGCGCTTCTTCCCTCATAATCGGCTACCACATGGAGCTTGCAATTATCGGGTCAAGAAAACAAAAACGGGATGTCAAGACATCCCGTTTTATATTGGTTTTATTCAGGCTTGATCCGATCATGCTCCTTGATGAATTTTACCACATCGTCAACAGTGGTAAAGGCAAGGGCAACGGTGGTATCGGCGGCGCCATAGTAGATGGCGATGCGGCCGGTTTCGGCATCGGTCAGGGCGGCGCAGGGGAATACCACATTCGGCACATCGCCCACGCACTCATAGGTCTCATGAGGCGCCAGAAGGAAGCTATCGGAGCGATGAAGCACCTTCCAAGGCTCATCCTTATCGAGGATGGCAGCGCCCATGGAATAAACAAAGCCGTTGCAGCTGGTGAGCACACCGTGGTAGAACATCAGCCAGCCCTCATCGGTCTCGATGGGGGTGGGGCCTGCGCCGACCTTAGTGCTTTCCCAGCCGCTTACAGGAGTCATTACTAAGCGATGCTTGCCCCAATAGGTGAGATCCTTGCTATGAAGGAGGAAGATATCGCCGTATTTGGTGTGGCTCTTATCGCAGGGGCGGATCAGCAGCATATATTCATCGTTGACCTTGCGGGGGAAGAGAACACCGTTGCGGGAAACGGGATAGCCTGCATCCTCCAGCTCTACCCATTCTTCAAAGTCGGTGGTATAGGCGATCCCGATGGTGGTGCCGCGGGGAGCGCGCTTGACCCAGGAGAGGTAATACTTACCGTCCAGCAGGCAAAGGCGAGGATCATAGCCTTTGAAGATCACCTTGTCCTTAAGTTCCCAATGGATGGCATCCTTGCTGAAGCCAACCACCAGGTGCTGACCGCGGGTCATAAAATCAACACGGAAAATGCCGGCAAACCCATCCTTATAGGGCACAACCGCAGAATTAAAGATGCTGTTGGCCATAAAAAGGTTATCTCGGGAGATGATGGGATTTTCGCTATAGCGCCAAACCGGGTATCGATACCCTTCGGGCTTATCCTGCCAAGGAATATTGGGAAGGGCTTCACCGATAATTTTAGCCATAATAGATTCCTCCATATATTTATTTGGTAATTTTATAGTATCATACTGTCTGCCGTTTTTCAAGAAAAAAATAGGAACGCTGAGAAGCGTTCCTATTTACTGTTTTTGCGTTACTTATGCAAGCTCTGCAAAGTACTTGATGGTGCGAACCATCTGGCTGGTGTAGCTGTTCTCGTTGTCATACCAAGAAACAACCTGAACCTGATAGGTGTCCTCATCGATCTTAGCAACCATGGTCTGGGTAGCATCGAAGAGAGAGCCGTAGGTGATACCAACGATATCGGAAGAAACCAGCTCTTCCTCGGTATAACCGAAGGAAGCGGAAGAAGCAGCCTTCATAGCAGCGTTGATGCCTTCCTTGGTGATATCCTTGCCCTTAACAACAGCTACCAGCAGAGTGGTGGAGCCGGTGGGAACGGGTACACGCTGAGCAGAACCGATCAGCTTGCCGTTGAGCTCGGGGATAACAAGGCCGATTGCCTTAGCAGCACCGGTGCTGTTGGGAACGATGTTAACAGCAGCAGCGCGAGCTCTTCTCAGATCGCCCTTTCTATGGGGACCATCGAGAACCATCTGATCGCCGGTATAAGCATGAACGGTGGTCATGATACCGCTCTGGATGGGAGCATAATCGTTGAGAGCCTTAGCCATGGGAGCCAAGCAGTTGGTGGTGCAGGAAGCAGCGGAGATGATGGTGTCTTCCTTGGTGAGGGTGTTCTCGTTTACGCTGTATACAACGGTGGGAAGATCGTTGCCTGCGGGAGCAGAGATAACAACCTTCTTAGCGCCTGCAGCGATATGAGCAGAAGCCTTCTCCTTAGAAGTATAGAAACCGGTGCACTCCAGAACAACGTCAACACCGATCTCGCCCCAGGGCAGATCAGCAGCGTTCTTCTCAGCATAGATCTTGATGGTCTTGCCATCAACAGTGATCTCGCCTTCGCCTGCAACGACCTCGTGGTTGTAACGACCCTGAGCGGAATCGTACTTCAGCAGGTGAGCCAGCATCTTAGCGTCGGTCAGGTCGTTGATGGCAACGATCTCATAACCTTCAGCGCCGAACATCTGGCGGAAAGCCAGACGGCCGATACGGCCAAAACCATTAATTGCAACTTTAACAGACATGGGTATATCCTCCTAAAAAATAATTATTTACCATCGATTATTATAGCTCAATTTTCCGAACTTTACAAGATGATTTTCAAAAAAAACGCAAGTTTGCCCAAATACTCTAAATTTTGCATAAAAAAAGGCTCCCATCAGTTGAAAATTGCCAAAAAACATGGTAAAATAGATGCAAATTTAAGAGATACGGAGGATAATGACATGAAATTTCCTGTTGCTTTGCAGCTTTATTCTGTACGTGGGGATCTGGAAGCAGATTTTCGCGGCACGCTGGAGAAGGTAAAAGCCATGGGCTATGATGGCGTGGAATTTGCCGGCATCTTCGGGCAGAGCCCTGCCGATATTAAGGCATGGTGCGCCGAGATCGGCCTGAATCCCATTTCCGCTCATGTGCCCCTCAAAGAGATGCTGGAGGATCTGGAAGGCACTTTGGATGCTTATAAGGAGATCGGTGTTGAATATGTGGCCGTTCCTTATGTGGATGCGGATCGCCGCCCCGGCACCGAAGGCTGGATGCCTACCATTGAGGCTGTCGCCAAGATCGGTAAGGCCGCCAAGGAGCGTGGTCTGATCCTTCTTTATCATAACCATGATTTCGAATTCACCAAAGTAGACGGTGAATACGGCTTGGATATGCTTTATCGCTTAGTGCCTGCCGATCTGCTGCAGACCGAGCTGGATACCTGCTGGGTGAATGTGGGCGGAGAGAATCCCGCCGATTATATCCGCAAGTATGACGGCCGCACCCCCGTGGTCCATCTGAAGGATTTCTATCGTGAATCGGTCAATCCCGATGAGCCCCTTTATGAGCTGATCGGCATCAAGAGCGAGGAAAAGAAGCCTGCCAAGAAGAGCTTTGAATTCCGCCCCGTAGGCCACGGCCTGCAGGATTTCCCCTCCATTTTGAAGGCCTCTCAGCAGAGCGGCGCAAAGTGGGTGGTTGTGGAGCAGGATAATCCCAGCATGGAAAAGACCCCGATGGAATGTGCGGAGATGAGCATCAACTACTTAAAGACGATTATGTAAGAAGATTGGGAGGGGGCATACCCCTCCCAAAAAAATTGAGGAATAAACCATGGTATTAGTCAGCAGTATTGTAAACGGAATTGCGATTATTTTAGCAGGGCTGCTTGGCTGCCTTTTGAAAAAGGGGCTGCCGGAGCGAATCAGCAAGGGTGTGATGCAGGGGATGGCGCTTTGCGTCCTCGCCATTGGCGTGAAGGGCTTTTTTGATGGGGAGAATATGCTGATCTCCATCCTCTCTATCGCCATCGGCGGCGCCTTGGGGCATCTTTTGGATCTGGATCGCCATCTCAATCGCTTTGGTGCCTTTATGCAAAGAAAGCTGACCAAAGGGGAGAGCGGCTCCACCTTCGGGGAAGGGTTTGTTACGGCCACTCTTTTGGTCTGCGTGGGCGCCATGGCCATCACCGGCTCTTTGGATAGCGGAATCCGAGGGGATCATACCACCATCTTCGCAAAATCCCTGATCGACTTTGTCTCCTGCTTGGTAATGGCTTCTACCTTGGGCGCAGGTGTCGCCTTTGCAGGGGTTGCCTGCTTCCTCTATCAAGGAGCGATCACCTTGGGCGGAAGCGCCATCGCATCCTTCCTGACCGATGCCATGATCGGGGAGATGACCTGCGTGGGCTCAATTTTGATTGTAGCCATCGCCCTCAATATGCTGGGGCTTACGAAGATCAAGGTGGTCAATTTTATCCCCGCCTGCTTCCTACCCTTGATTTTTTGCTTATTGATGTAGAGAAAACAGAAGACTCCCGATGCAACATGCATCGGGAGTCTTTTTATTTCAAGGGAATCGATTCGGCGATCTTTAGGAGCTCTTCTTCGGAGAGGGTTCCTTCTAAATTAAAAATATATTTACTTGCAGCAAAAGAAATATAAGAAATTTCCTCATTTTGAAAAGAAAAACCTTCATATTTATTTTGGATCATGATCTTTTGGGGTAGAACGTCTTCGGTGTTTAGTCCGGTGGAGGTGCCGTCGCTCCATTGAGAAAAGGCGAAGATTCTACCTTTCGAATCTGCATAATGGCGGATAATTGTATATTCATCACTCATATCTAAATTCAAAGAAAAACCATCCGGAATATAGGCAGGCAGCATCGGCTCAATGGGCTGATCTTCGGCAGAATCTGCGGGGAAGATCAAGCGGCTTCCCTTCTCAAAGGTTTCCACCACAAAGCGAAGAAAAGGCTCTCGCAAAGCCTCCACGCTGAAGGTAACGGTGGTGGCCGCCAAAGCAAGGAGGAGCAGGATGCAGGCCACCCGCTTGGCGGCGGTATTGATCCAATGGTAGTAGAATTTCTTTTGCTGATGGATCAATCGCTCCATCCGTTTCTGAAATTTTTCGGAAAGGGGAATAGAGCGCAGCTCATCCTGCGAAGGAAGGGACTGGCAAAGAAGGGTATGGTAGAGAGAAAATGCGTCTCTTAAAAGTCGGTCGTTTTGAAAATCAGTTTTCATGGCAGAAAACCTCCTCTTCTTGGCGGAGAATCATTCTGGCTTGCATAATCCGCTTGCGAACTAAAGAATCTGTAATCCCCAGCATCTTTGCAATTTTTTTACTGCTCATTCCGTAGAAAATATTTAATTCCAAAGGATCCCGCAGTTCCTTGGGTAAGGAAAGAATTTTATCCAGTGTGGAAAGAAGGTGGGCTTGCTTCATGGTATCTTCCGGAGATTTTAATACGGGGAGATACTCTTGAATATCTTCGGTAGGATGGCGCAGCTCTTTTCGCAAGTAGGAGATCGAGCAGTTTTTGGTTACGGTATAGATAAATGCCTTGGTATCATCGGAATAGACATCGTCGATCCGATCTATATGCTCAATCAGCTGGATCATGGCATCGTGGCAGGCATCCTCTGCCCATGCTTCGTTCTTCAGAACCTGCCGTGCTACATACATCATCAGCCATTGATGTTCCCGATAGAGGGCTTCTACTTTATCTTTTTCCTCGGGGGTATCTAATAAACTTATATAAAAGGCAAGCACCACTCTTGCTCCTCCTTTCAGGGAAATTATAAGAAATTGTAGCACCCTCGGAGAAAAATGTCAAATTGATTGCCGCTTTTTTGAAATGAAAAAATTTTTTAAGTTTTTTCGTAACAATTTGCCTCCTTGATTCGTGTAAGTATATGAAAAGGAAATGTTTTCAAGAAAGGAGACAGGAAGATGAGGCGATTTACAGCAATATTATTGGCGATGGTGCTGCTGCTTTGCGGCTGTTCCGTGGAATGGGAGGATACCGCCGCGCCCGATACAGCGGTGGAGAATCAGCCTCAGGGTTCTGCCTCGGAAGAGAATAGAAATGGAGAAGAAGCAGAGATAAAAGAGCAGGAGAGCAGTACCGAAAAAGAGCAAGAACTCCCCCAGGCCGAAACAGGCGGAGCCGCTCAAAAGGAAGAAATCAAGACCTTAGGAAAGCTTGACAGCGAAAGCAAAAGCGCGGGCGGGGCTTATCTTTATGGGGATACAGCCTATTACTCGGTCTCAGGCGGAGGGAAAAATTATCTCTATGCCCTAAGGCTGGGGAAGGGAGAAACGCCGCAATATCTTTGTGAAGGAACGGTGAGCGGCATTTACGGTTCTATTCTTATAGGAAGCCTCAACGGAAAGTATGCAGCATTGGATCTTTCAAAGAAAACCTCTGTATGGACGGCTTTCTCCGCTCTTATGGAGGAAGAGGAGCACCGCTTTGTATATGAAGGAAAGCTTCTCATTTTTGGGGAGCGGGAGATTGAGGTAATCGACTTGGAGAAGCTGACCGATGAGCGGGTAAAGCTCGGTGTAGAGATTGAAGAGGCGGTATTGAGCGGAGAGGATCTCTTCTATTCAGTTGAGAACGGAGAGGAGCAAGTCCTTTATCACGGAGATATGAAAAGCAAAAAGTCTACCCAACTGATCCAATGCGACAGCGAATATGATTGGGTGCAGGCGGGAGAGCGGATTTTCCTGACGAAAGAGGGGGAAAATCCTTATGTTTTGGATCTTGAGACAGGAAAAACTTTTGTTCCAAAGAGATTCTATTGTGATCTCACTCACGGTCCGGATACACCCGTCTCCTTTAACCTCGGCAACGGTACCGTCTGTGTCCGATATCGCAATGAAGGTGAAGACTTATATTCTTGGAAATATTGGCTCTATCATATTGCCGGGAATTATGGCGAAGATGTGAGCAAGAAACCGGAGCACTGTTTTGAGATCGACAATGGATATTATTATAGGGCAGAGCAAGGGTTACTGCAGGTTGTTTTGAACCAAAAAGAATATCGGCTTAGCGGAAAAGGGGTGAGCAGTGCCAATGAGTATGGTGCTGCCTATGCGGAAGGCGGGCTGATCTATACCGTCCGTTGGTCGGAAGGAAATAGCTATGAATATAGCTCTGTTACCGATCATCCCGCACCGAAGGTATAAGGCGAAAGGTGTTTCGCTAAAATGGAACGCCTTTTTTATAAAGAATGAACAATCAAAGTGGATGAGATTTGGATAGAATGACGGGCCTATGTTACATTAGTGTTACATTTTGCCGGATTGCTTGCTTTGGAAGAAAAATCCAAATATAATGAAATTGTGAAGCAAATATGCAAAAAGGAGGCGGGAGAATGAAGCGTTTATTGGCATTGCTTTTGATCGCAATGATGATTCTATCCGGCTGCAAGGCGGCTTCTGATGAAGAAGAGGCGGCCGCAGATCAATGGGTAGAAAAAGAAGAAAACGGCGATCGATCGGAGAAGATGGAGTTTCATGAAATAAAAGAGGAAGAGCCATCCGAAGAGCCTCAAGAGCAAGAGGAGAAGCCTCAAGCGGAACAATCTCAAGAAGAAAATCCACCAAAGGAAGAGGAGCAGGATGAAGAAGAGCAAAAAGAGCCTTCCGATTCTATGGTTTTGAAGGTGGAATATAATGATTCTACCGAATTGGAGCGGCTGACCAAGGGGGACTTGGGCAAGCATTTTGATTATGAGATCTATTACTACGGCATCAAGAATTTTTACATCCATGTAGAAGGAAAAACAGTAGAATTAAGAGA
>JAZMZQ010000182.1:0-6280 GCA_045586045.1 Eubacteriales bacterium | reverse complement strand
CGTTTGGAGCAGCTGCAGAAGCAGAACGAGAGAACCATCGTTGTTGAGCGTGAGTCCAAGGATGGCGATACTGTCAACATCGATTTTGATGGTTCTGTAGACGGGGTTCATTTTGATGGCGGCAAGGGCGAGAACTATGATCTTGTCCTGGGCAGCGGCAGCTTTATCCCCGGCTTTGAGCCTCAGCTGGTAGGCAAAAAGGCCGGCGAGGAGGTAAAGGTTGAGGTTACCTTCCCCGAGGATTATCATGCAGAGGATCTGAAGGGTAAGGCTGCAATCTTTGATTGCAAGATCAACGAAGTAAAAGAGACTGAAGTTCCTGAGCTGGATGATGAATTTGCAAAGGATGTAAGCGAATTTGATACCTTGGCTGATCTGAAAAAGGATATCAGAAAGTCTATTAAGGAGCAGAAAGAGCGTCAGGCAGCAAATGAGCTTGATAATGCTTTGATCGATGCTCTGCTTGAGAATACCGAGGTTGAGATTCCTGCTGCTATGGTTGATCAGAAGGTTGATACCATGTGTGGTGAATTTGAGCAGAGACTTGCAGGCTCCGGCTTGAATCTGAAGACCTATCTGCAGTATACCGGTATGGATGAGGCTTCCTTCCGCAAGGGCTTTGAAGAGGATGCTCAAAAGCAGGTGAAGGTTCGCCTTGCTTTGGAGAAGGTTGTTGAGCTGGAAGGCATTGTAATTTCCGATGAGGATGTTGAGGCTGAATATAAGAATATCGCCGATGCATATAATATGCCTGTTGATCAGATCAAGATGTATATTCCCAATACCGAGATCATGATGGATTGCGCAGTTGGTAAGGCAGTTGAGGTAATTCGCAACAATGCTGAGATTACCGAGGAAAAGGTAACTGCCAAGAAGACTGCCGCAAAAAAGCCTGCAGCTAAGAAAGCAGAAGATAAAGAGTAATAATTTCTTTAGGGTGAGTAATTAAACTTGAACCCGCCGCAAAGCGGCATATTTCGGTACTTTTCACCCAATTTGTTCTCGCAAGGCGGCAGCCTTGCTTCATCCAAATTGAGCAAAAATTCCGCAAAATCTTCTCCCTTTGCGGTCAAGGATTTTGAAAAGAGTATTTTTTGTTCAAACGAGGCATAAAACGCAGCCAATACTGCCGTATTGGCGAGTATTTTAACAATGAGTGAGCGAAAAACACCTTTTCAAAACGGTGTTCAAGTATAATTGCTCACCCAAAGGAGATTTCGAATGAGCTTAGTACCTATGGTAGTAGAGCAAACCGGCCACGGTGAGCGTTCTTATGATATTTATTCCCGCTTGCTGAATGATCGGATCATTATTTTGGCAGAAGAGGTCAATGATACAACTGCCAGCCTGGTGATTGCTCAGCTGCTGTATCTTGAAAGCCAAGATCCGGATAAGGATATTAGTTTTTATATTAATTCTCCCGGTGGTTCTGTAACCGCAGGTCTTGCAATCTTTGATACAATGCAGTATATCAAATGCGATGTATCCACAATCTGTATCGGAATGGCAGCAAGCATGGGCGCCTTTTTGCTGGCGGCCGGTGCTAAGGGGAAGCGTTATTGCCTGCCCAATAGTGAAGTGATGATTCATCAGCCCTTGGGCGGAATTGTCGGCAGTGCTACCGATGCGGAGATTCGTTCGCGCAATTTGAAGAAAACCAAAGAAAAGCTCAATCGGATGTTGGCGGAATTTACCGGCAAAACTCCGGAGGAAATCCTGCGAGATACAGATCGGGATAATTTCCTTACCGCGGAAGAGGCAAAGGAATACGGTCTGGTCGATGATGTGATTGCCCATCGCTGATTCGCTACGGGAAAGGGAACCGCCAAAGGCTTCCTTTCCCGTTTTTTTACCCAATAAGTGAGAGGATCATAATAGAATCATGGCAGAAGATAAAAAGAAAAATAATTGTTCCTTTTGCGGCCGAAGGATGCCCGATCAGATGCTGATTGAAGGGGTAGATGGCATGATCTGCGCAGATTGCGTAGAGCTTTGTATGAGCCTTTTGGAGCAGAATGGATATCCGACCCATCGTCGTGCAGAAAAAGCGCAGGATGAAGAAAAGGCGGATCAGGAGATTCGCGTTTATAAGCCGCAGGAGATTAAATCTTTTTTAGATGAATATGTGGTTGGGCAGGAGCGGGCCAAGGTGGCTCTTTCTGTGGCAGTCTATAATCATTATAAGCGGATTATGAACCATGAGCAGGATAATGCCGATGATGTGGAGTTGCAAAAGAGTAATATCTTGCTCGTAGGGCCTACCGGCAGCGGAAAGACCTATCTTGCTAAGACTTTGGCAAAAATCCTTAATGTACCTTTTGCCATTGCTGATGCCACTACTCTTACAGAAGCGGGCTATGTAGGCGAGGATGTTGAGAATATTCTGCTCAAGTTGATTCAAGCGGCTGATTTTGATATTGAACGCGCTCAAAAGGGAATCATCTATGTAGATGAGATTGATAAGATTGCAAGAAAGAGCGAGAATGTATCCATCACCCGTGATGTAAGCGGTGAAGGGGTGCAGCAGGCTTTATTGAAGATTGTGGAAGGCACCGTTTCTAACGTGCCTCCCCAAGGCGGCAGAAAGCACCCCAATCAAGAGTTTATCCAGATTGATACTTCTAATATTCTCTTTATCTGCGGTGGTTCCTTTGATGGAATTCAAAAGCTGGTTTCTAAGAGGATTGGGCGCTCCGGTGTGGGCTTTGGTGCGGAGATTCAAAGCAAGGAAGGCCCCTCCTTGAGCGAGGTTTATCAAAAGATTGAGAGCCGCGATATTGTGAAATACGGCGTAATTCCCGAATTGGTCGGCAGATTGCCGATGTTGGTAACATTGGATGAGCTGGATGAGCAGGCGATGCTGATGATTCTTACGGAGCCTAAAAACGCCATTGTGAAGCAATATAAAAAGCTTTTTGCCATGGATGGAGTGGAGCTGACCTTTACCGATGAGGCCTTGCATTCCATTGCAAAGCAGACCATTGAAAAAAAGACCGGCGCAAGAGGCTTGCGCGCTATTATAGAGAATACAATGATGGATTTGATGTATCGGATTCCTTCTTTAGAGGGTGCAAAGGGCGTTGTCGTTGATCGCGACTTTGTGGAGGGAAAAAGCGATGCGAAGATTCTGATGAGGGGGGAGGAAGATCATGAGTAATTTCTTTTCCATGCTTTTTCGAATGAAATATATTGATCGGTGGTCTTTGATGCGCAATTCTCGCTCCGAGACCCTGACCGAGCATGCTATGGAGACCGCTGTTTTGGCTCATGCCTTGGCTTTGATTGGCAATACGCGTTGCGGAAAATCCTATAATGCAGATCGTGCAGCAGTCATGGGGCTGTTTCATGATGCCCATGAAATCCTTACCGGCGATATGCCGACTCCTGTGAAATATCAGAATTCCGAGATTTGCCATGCTTTTAAGGGTGTGGAAGCGGCGGCTAATCAGGATCTGCTTTCGATGCTGCCTGAGGATCTTCGGGAGCATTACCGCGCCCCCATTGAAGAGGAGGATCAGGAACTAAAGCCGTTAATTAAAGCGGCAGATAAGCTTTCAGCCCTCATAAAATGCATTGAAGAGCGGAAAGCGGGGAATGGCGAGTTTGCAAGCGCAGAGCGTTCTGTGCTGGAGGCTGTGCGGCAGACAAAGCTTGAAGAAGCAGAAATCTTCATTCGGGAATTTCTGCCTGCATTTGAGCGTACATTGGATGAAATGCGGCAAAATTCTTGACAATGTATTGACGCTGTGATAGAATGAATTACTGTTGATGCAAGGGCCATTAGCTCAGTTGGTCAGAGCTACCGGCTCATAACCGGTTGGTCCGGGGTTCGAGTCCCTGATGGCCCACCAAAAGCCTTTCCATAGTTGGAAAGGCTTTTATTTTTTATTTACTTCTAATTTTTAATATGCTATACTTAATATAGAATTTTTATGATAAGAGGTGCGATCGTGTTCATATCTGCAAAACCTATTTGGCTTGAAGGAAGCGAGCGGCAGAAGAATACTTTTGTTGCGTTCAAGACCACTTTGAGTGGTTTACATCATTTTAAGATTGGTATTGCTGCGGCAACGTTTTACCGCTTATATGTGAATGATCATTTTGTCGCTTTTGGACCTGCAAGGGCGGCAAAAGGCTATGCTCGGGTTGATATCATTGATTTACCAACCATCGATGAAGAGGCGACGATTCTCATTGAGGTTGCAGGCTATTATTGCAGGTCTCTTACTACCGTTTTGCAGCCTTCTTTCTTGATTGCAGAGGTTTTTTCGGGCGATGAAATTCTGGCCTATACCGGCAGAGACTTTTTGTGCAGAGAAATGAAAGAGAAGGAACGTTTTTCGGAGCGGTATTCCCAGCAACGTCATTTTGGAGAAATATGGGATGACACCAAGCTTCAATACGATTGGGTTAAGCCTGCGATAATGAAAGAATCTCCCATTTTGTTGAAGCGCTCCGCGCCCTATCCCGCCTATCAGGAAGCGGCGCTGAATCAAGCGGATGTCGGTACATTTCAATTTGATCCTTCGCTTCCCTGCGTAAAGAATCGCTATTCCTTTAAGGGGAGTGAGTTTTGGGGAGCTTTTGAGGAAGAGGAGATCCCCTATAAACCCTATCGCTGGGTGCAGGCTCAAAAATTGAGCTTAAAGGATCATGGATGTAATCTGCCGCTCACTCTTTCGGCGGGGGAATATCTTTTATTTGATTTTAATCAAATTGAGTGTGGCTTTCTAAAGCTTACGTTGGAAAGTTTCTCAGAGAGCGATATTGTTGTGGCATATACCGAATATTGCGAGGAAGGTACGTTCTCATTTACGCAGATGAATGCGCAGAATGTTGTAGAATTCATTCTTAAAGAGGGCTTTTCGGGGGAGAAGATGACCTTTGAGCCTTATACTTTGAGAAAGGCAATTCTATTTGTCAAAAAGGGGAAGATCACCCTTCATCAGTTTGGCATCAAGGGCTTTACCCACACTCTTGAAAATGTATTTCGTCCTGATATTCAGGATGCAATGTTGCAGAAAATCTATGATGCAGCGATTCGCACCTTTACGCACAATGTTGTGGATATCTATATGGATTGTCCCTCAAGAGAGCGTGCGGGATGGCTTTGCGATAGTTATTTCACCGGAATAGTGGAGCATTTTCTCTTTAATGAATCCAAGGTGGAGGCGGATTTTTTGGAAAACTATCGCCTCTATCAGGGGGATGAATTTGTGCCGGAGGGAATGTTGCCCGATCGCTATCCTTCCGATAACGGCCATGAAGGGCATGGCGATTGCATCCCCCAGTGGTGTATGTGGTATATTCTGGAAGTGCGGGATTTTCTGCTGGAGCGAAAGCCGGATTATGATAAAGAACTGTTTCGCGAAAGTGTGGAAGGAATCTTAAACTATTTGAAGGATTTCGAAAACGAGGATGGCCTTTTGGAGAGCCTGCCGGGATGGAATTTTGTGGAATGGTCCGATGCTAATAATTGGGTAGAGTTTGTAAACTATCCTACTAATTTTCTTTATGCCGAAGCCCTTTCCTGCGGCCACGCGCTCTATGGGAATGAAGAGTGGCTGAAAAAATCGAAAGAAATCCGCAGAATTGCTGCGAAAAAGTCCTTTGACGGGAAGTTATTTGTTGATGAAGCCGTGCGAGAAAATGGGGGTTTGGTCAATAAAAACAATACCTCTGAGGCTTGCCAATATTATGCGCTTCTCTTTGGCGGGATTGATCTTGATCAGCCTTGCTATTCCTTCTTGAAAGAGCAGTTATTAAATAATTTTAGCGCCATGGAGCAGGAGGATCGCCCCTTTGTCCCTGTAAACGCATTTATTGGCCTGTATTTGAGGCTGATGGCTTTGCTCAAGTTGAAATACTATGACCTTCTGCTGGAGGATGTGAAAGGCTTTTTTGGCGGAATGGTAGAAAAGACAAAGACTCTATGGGAATATCGCCAGCAAAAGGGAAGCTACGATCATGGCTTTGCTTCTTTTGCGGCAGTTGCCATTTGGAGAGCAATAAATCGATTATAAAAATAAAAAATCTCGTTCATAGGAACGAGATTTTTTTGTCTATGGGCTACAAAAAAGATATTTTCGGCAGTTTTGCGTATGACTTCAAACTCTCAATTTTTAGTGAAATCGTTCGCTTGCGCTCACGGTGAAATCAAAGGCTTTATGCCTTTGGTGAAATATTTTGGTAACGCAAAATGTGAAATTAAATACACTCACCGACGCAGCGATTTCACACGCAGATGGGCGTATTTCACATTGCGAAGCAATATTTCAAC
>JAZMZQ010000181.1:0-3402 GCA_045586045.1 Eubacteriales bacterium | reverse complement strand
TGCTCTCTACCGTACCTATGTACGCCGACGAGAACAGATCGACGAAATCTGCACTCTTTTTTGAGAGTCTACCAGCGTGTCAAAAACCTCCGCAGGAGTTTTTTGACACGCTGAGGCTGTAAAAAATCATTCTGATTTTTTTACAGCCTTTTTATATAATGAATTCAGCGGTAGTATCGGGAGAAAAATGAAGATCATACCCAAGAGCTCTCCAATAATCCAAATTGCTTCTTTTTTGCCCTAAGGCGATGGAAAGCTCTTTTGGATGAACCTTTATAGTATAGTTTCCTTTTTGGGGCAGGCGTTCTAAAAGCCGTTTATTGAACACTCCTGTGCGAACCATCTCTCCGAATGCAGGGTGAAAAGCGCCTGCAACAGCTCCGTCGGCTTGGTGGAGCCCTACCTTTAGAAGGGTGATTTTATGCTTTAGAATTTCATCGGCAATGGGGATGGTCCATTGCAACGCCTCATCAACCGATAATGGGCGGTATAAGCCGTTTTTATATTGCTCATAAAGAGAAGTGCCGGGAAATACAACAGCGGGATATACCCGCATTTCTTGCGGTTCTAAAGCAATCAGCCGCATCGCAGTTTCAAATGCCTTTTCGGGGGTATCCAAGGGAAGCCCCGGGAGCATTTGAAGGCCTAAGTTAAAACCGCCCTTTTTGATTTGCTGCGAGGCTAAAATAGTGTCCTCGGGTGTGTGGCCGCGCTTTGCCGCTTGAAGCACTGCAGGATCCATGCTTTGAGCGCCTAATTCAATAGAGGTTACATGATATTTTTTTAGCAGATTCAGCATTTCTTCATTGATTCCGTCAGGCCTTGTCGAGATTCTGATGCCGCTGAACAAGCCTTTCTCTACATAGGGAGCGGCGGTTTCAAGCAAGGCAATCATCTGCTCTTGGGGAATACAAGTGAAGGATCCGCCGAAAAAAGCGATCTGCGCCAGATCGCGCCGATGGTTCGGGCGGCTGACGCAGAGTTTAATCATTTCTTCTATTGATTGGATTGATGGCATTTTTTGAGCGCCTGTAATGAGATGCTGATCGCAGAAGCTGCATTGATGAGGGCAGCCTGCAAAGGGGATAAATATTGCAAGATTTGCGTGCTTCATAGTTGCTCACCCATCAATTTAAGCGCCTCTTTTGCTGCCATTTGCTCGGCCTCTTTTTTACTGCGGCCCTTTCCTTTGCCGAGTAGATTACTGTTTAAGTAGCAATGAACCTCAAAAACCTTCGCATGATCAGGGCCGGTGGAGCCGATTAATTCATAGTGAATCAGTTCTCCCGGATTTTGCTGCGCAATTTCCTGCAGCGTAGTCTTATAATCATGATCTCGGTTTCCTGCGTTAAGTCTTTTTGCACCCTCTACTATAAAGGGGAGGACATATTTTTTTGCTGCTTCAAAGCCGCCATCTAAATAGACGGCAGCCAATACTGCCTCAAAGGCATCGGAAAGAATGGAGGGGCGATTTCTGCTTCCGGAACGCTCTTCACCATGGCCCAAAAGAAGATAATCCCCGAGCTTTAATTCCTTTGCGAATTCAAAGAGGGAATTTTCGCAGACCAATGCTGCGCGCATTTTGGTGAGATTTCCTTCCGGTAATGCTTGAAAGTGGCTGTAAAGGTATTCGGCGGTAATAACACCCAATACCGAATCGCCTAAAAATTCCAAGCGCTCATTAGAGCCGGGGACCTCTCCTCGATGCTCATTGGCATAACTGGAGTGAGCCAATGCGTGGCGCAAAAGGCGTTCGTCCCGAAAGGTATAGCCCATTTGGTTTTGCAGTGATAGAAGATCCTGCATTTTATTTGTTGATGTAGTCGATTAAATCGGCAAGGGTCTTAAGGTTTTCCAGATCTTCATCTTTAATCTGCACATCGAATTCATCTTCAATAGCCATGATGACTTCGACCATATCCAAAGAATCAGCACCAAGATCTTCCAAGGTCGTATTCAAGGTGATCATATCCTCATCGGAGATAGACAGTTGATCCATAACAATTGCTCTAACTTTTTCAAACATAATTATAAATTCCTTTCTATTTGTGTAATCACACAATTAATAATATAGTACCTATTTTATGAAAAAATGTCAAGTTAATTATTGTTTAGCGCAGCTTCAATCGCTTGAATCATTCCGCTTTGGGCAAAGATATTTGCTTGGCGGATGGCGTTCTTAAAGGCTTTCGCATCGGAGGAGCCGTGGGCTTTAACAACCGGCTTTGATATACCGAGCAGAGGGGCGCCGCCATATTCTTTATAGTCCATCTTTTTGCGGAAATCATTGATCTGATCCATAATCAGCAATGCACCCAGTTTTGTTTTAAGATTTTTGGTTAACATCTCTTTTAGCGTGGTGGCAAACATTTTGCCCCAGCCTTCGGAAACCTTCAGAGCGATATTCCCGGAAAAGCCATCCGCGACCACAACATCTGCGCCGCCAAGGGGCAGATCACGGCCTTCTATATTTCCGATAAAATTGATGTTGCTGTTTTCTTTTAGAAGCTTATATGCTTGCTGCTGCAAATCAAGGCCCTTGCATTCTTCTGTCCCGTTGTTGAGCATGCCAACACGGGGATTTTCAATGTTTAGGCAGGATTTCATATAGATGCTGCCCATGGTGGCAAACTGATCGAGATATTCGGGTTTACATTCAACATTTGCACCGCAATCCAGCATCATATAAGGGCCATCAAGGGAAGGCATAACTGCAGCAAGAGCCGCTCTCTTGATGCCTCGAATTCTCTTGACCAAGAGGGTTGCGCCCACCAAGACTGCTCCGCTATTGCCTGCGCTTACAAAAGCATCGGCTTTATCTTCTTTCAAAAGCTTGAAGGCAACCGCCATGGAGCTGTATTGCTTCTCTTTTAATACAGAGGTGGGTTCATCTTCCATTGTCAGCACATCAGGAGCATCCACAATTTCAAAGCGGTTGGCGGGAAGACCATGATCGCTCATTAATTGAGTCAGTTCATTTTTTCGGCCGACTAACAGGATGGTTACATCTTTTAATTCATCGGCTGCCATGCAGCAGCCTTTAATGATTTCAAGCGGTGCATGATCACCGCCATGTGCATCTACTACGATTCTCATTGGTTTTCTCCTTTCAATAGTGGGGATTCGCCGATGATGTTATCCAACGCTTCAAGGCTGCGCTGGGAGATTGCCATGTATCGCTCTTGCTTGATACGAATTCTTTGCTCAAGAGGAGCAATAATGCCAAAGTTAATGTTCATGGGCTGAAAATCATCATTGGGTGTGCTGATATATTGGCCCATGGCGCCAATGGCATGGATATTGGAAAAATGGGGGAGAGGGAGCTCTAAAATTTTTGCTGCAAGGGAGAGCCCCGCCATCAGGCCGGAAGAAGCGGATTCCACATAGCCCTCCACACCGGTC
>JAZMZQ010000180.1:0-7291 GCA_045586045.1 Eubacteriales bacterium | reverse complement strand
GGCGTTGCCGTCGCCATAAGGATTAGCAGCATGCGCCATTTTCTCATAGGCGGCAGCATCTCTCAGCAGCTCATTGGCCATGGAGAGAATCCGCTCGGTTTCTACCCCTGCCATCTTCACCGTGCCGTATTCCACCGCTTCGGGCCGCTCGGTCTCGGTACGGAGCACCAACACCGGCTTACCTAAGGCGGGAGCCTCTTCCTGCAGACCGCCGCTATCGGTCATCACCATGAAGCAGCGATCCATCAGATTATGCATATCAAAGACATCCAGCGGCTCGATCAGATGGACACGGTCCATCCCGCCCAGCACGCCTTCCGCTACTTCTCTGACCGCGGGATTTAAGTGGACCGGATAAACCACCCTTACATCCTCATTCTCCTCCACCATTCTCTTGATGGCGGTGCAGATATTTTTCAAGGGCTCGCCGAGATTTTCTCTGCGGTGGGCCGTTACCAAAACGACCCGATTCTGCTCGAAATCGAGGGTGTTCAAAAATGCATTTTGAAATTGATAATTCTTTTGCACCGTCAGCTTCAGCGCATCAATGACGGTATTTCCCGTAACAAAGATGCCGCTCTCAGCGATGGCTTCCTTCAAAAGATTCTGCCGATTGGCCTTGGTAGGGGCGAAATGAAGATCTCCGAGGCGGGAGATCAAGCAGCGGTTCATCTCCTCGGGATAGGGAGAATATTTATCGAATGTACGAAGTCCGGCTTCCACATGGCCCACTGCCACTTGAGAATAAAAGCCGCCCAATGCCCCTGCAAAGGCAGTGGTGGTATCGCCATGGACCAGCAGAAGATCGGGGCGCTCCCGCTCCAAAATCTCGCTCAAGCCTTCCAATACTCCGGAGGTAATGGTGGTGATGGTCTGGCGGGGCTTCATGATATCCAAATTGAAATCTGCTTTCACATCAAAGGCTTCCAAGACCTGAAGCAGCATTTCTCGATGCTGGCCCGAAAGGCAGACCACACTTTCAATTTCGGAGCAGCCCTCCAGCGCCCGCACCACCGGTACCATTTTAATCGCCTCGGGGCGCGTGCCGAAAAGGCTCATCACTTTAATCTTGTTGCTCATGCTGCGCCTCCCTCTCAGCCTTTTTCTGCCTCCGATAGAGCACAAAAGCGCCGATCATAATAAAAACAAACGCTACCCCGATGATGATCAAAGCCTTGCCGAAGCTATCGGCTGTAATCAGCACCGAGCAAAAGCCTAATATTGCGGCCACCCCATAAAGGATCGCCACCGCCTGCTTTTGAGAAAATCCGATCGCGATCAGCTTATGATGAAGATGGCTCTTATCCGCATGCATGGGAGAATGGCCGGAGAGAATTCTGCGGCAGGCCGCAAAAAGCAAATCAAAGATCGGCAGCAAGAAGAGCAAGACCGGCACAAAGAAGGCTACAATGGCATAAGCCTTAAAGAGGCCCATAATGGAAAGGCAGGCCAAGGTATAGCCGATAAACATTGCTCCGGTATCCCCCATAAAGATTTTGGCCGGATTGAAATTAAAGGGTAAAAATCCGATGCAAGCCCCCGCCAAAGCCGCAGCGATAACTGCCACCTGAGGCGCTTCCAAAAGGATCACGATCGCGGTTACGCAGATGGTCATGATCGAAGAAACGCCGCAAGCAAGACCATCCAGACCGTCGATAATATTAACGGCATTCAAAATAGCAAGCAACCATATTACGCTGGCGACGCATGAGACGGGAAGAGAAAGTTCAATATAAGAACCCTGCCCGAAAATATCGGGGAACCGCTCAATCCGCACACCGCTTGCCACGGGGAAGGCCACCGCCAAAAGCTGCACCACAAACTTGGACGCAGGCTTCAATGCCAATACATCATCAGCCATCCCAAGGGCCACAATCACCATTGCTCCCATCAACATTCCATAGATCGGCAAAGAGATGAAATCAAAAGTAAAAACCATGGTGCTTACAAAGAAGCCCAAAAAGATGGCCAGTCCACCCAAGCGAGGGATGGGCTTTTTATGCATTCTGCGGCTATCCTTCGGCACATCGATAGCGCCGATTCTGGCCGCCACCCGCTTGGCAACGGGGGTGCAGAGAAAGCTGATCAGCCCCGCCAGCAAAAAGGCACAGCCGATGATGATATAATCAAAACTTGTCATACCTTATCCTCTTTATCGAGCGACAAACCCGATCCTCTCATGCACTCTTGCAAGGGTCTTCTCGGCAATTTCCCGTGCCTGCAAGGCGCTTTCGGTATAAACCTTTTTCAAGTAGGCGGGATCTGCCATCAACTGGCGGTATTTCTCCTGCAAAGGAGTCAGCTCAGCAATGATCGCCTCCGCAACTGCGGTCTTAAAGACCCCATAGCCCTGCCCTGCAAAGCGCTCTACAGCTGCCTCGATGGTTTCTCCCGTCATGGCACTATAGATGGTGAGCAGATTGTTCATGCCGTCCCGCCCTTCTTCAAAGGCAATGCGATTTTCGGAATCGGTAACTGCGCTCTTGCATTTTTTCAAAATCTTGGCAGGCTCATCGATAATGCTGATATAGCTTTTGGGATTGGGATCGGATTTGCTCATCTTCTTATCCGGCTGGGTCAGGCTCATCACCTTAGCACCCACCGAGGGGATATAGCCTTCGGGGACTGTGAAAAGATCAGGGAAGATGCCGTTCATCCGATTGGCAATGTTTCTGGCAAGCTCCAGATGCTGCTTCTGATCAACGCCCACCGGCACAAGATCCGTATCATAAAGCAAAATATCTGCCGCCATCAGCACCGGATAATCAAAGAGGCCTGCATTGATATTATCGGCATAGCGGCGGGATTTATCCTTAAATTGGGTCATACGGGAAAGTTCGCCAAACATGGTATAGCAATTCAAAATCCAAGAAAGCTCGCAATGCTCCGGCACGTGGCTTTGGATGAAGATCAGATTCTTTTCGGGATCCACGCCGCTTGCAATGATCATGGCAAGGGTGGAAAGGATCCGCTCGTGAAGTTCCTTAGGATCCTGACGCACGGTAATGGCATGAAGATCCACCACCGAGAAGATCCCCTTCCCTTGATCGCTGACCTTGCTCCAATTCCGCACTGCACCGATATAGTTACCCAGCGTGATGACACCGCTGGGCTGAATTCCGCTGAAAATTGTCTTTTCCATATATCTTTCCTCTTTCTTTTTTGAAAATAGCATTATAATCCAATTTTAACTATGATACCACAAATAAATCCGCTTGACAACCACCAAAATAAATATTATTATAATAGGGCGGCAAGAGTCGAACCTATAATGATAAAACACAAGGAGAAAAAGGAATGGAAGTAAGAACCCGATTTGCCCCCAGCCCCACCGGCTATATGCACGTGGGCAACCTGCGGACAGCCCTTTATACCTATCTGATCGCCAAGAAAAACGGCGGTAAGTTTATCTTAAGAATTGAAGATACCGATCAGGGCCGCTATGTAGACGGTGCAGTGGATCTGATCTACCGCACCATGAAGGAGACCGGCCTGCTTTGGGACGAAGGTCCGGATGTGGGCGGAGATTATGGCCCCTATATCCAAAGCGAGCGCCGCGGCCTTTATATGGAATATGCCAAGCAGCTGATTGAAAAAGGCGCTGCCTACTATTGCTTCTGCCAAAAGGGCGATGCAGAAGAGGAGGCCCCTTCCGATTCCAAAATCCCCAATAAATATGACGGCCGTTGCAGCCGCCTTTCCAAAGAAGAGGTCGAAGCCAATCTTAAGGCCGGCAAGCCTTTTGTCATCCGCCAGAAAATTCCCGCCGAAGGAAGCACCACCTTTCGGGACGAAATTTACGGGGAAATCACGGTAGACAACAGCGAGCTGGACGATCAGATTCTCATCAAAACCGACGGTCTGCCCACCTATAATTTTGCCAATGTGGTAGACGATCATCTGATGAACATCACCCATGTAGTCCGCGGCAAGGAATATCTTTCCTCTGCCCCCAAATACAATCTGCTCTACGAAGCATTCGGTTGGGAGATTCCCAAATACATTCATTGCGCGCCCGTCATGAAGGATGCGCAAAACAAACTCTCCAAGAGAAACGGCGACGCTTCCTATGAAGATCTGATCAAAAAAGGCTATCTGAAGGATGCGGTGCTCAATTATATTGCGCTTCTCGGCTGGGCGCCTAAGGGGGAGCAGGAAAAATTCACCTTGGAGGAGATGGTAGAAGCCTTTGATCTTGCAGGCATCTCCAAATCCCCCGCCATCTTCGATCCCGAAAAGCTGGCATGGCTCAACGGGGAATATATTAAAGCCTTAGAGCCCGATGCCTTCTATGAGATGGCCCTCTCCCGTATGCAGGCGGCGGTTCATTCTCCTACAGTTGATCTCAAGGCGCTTGCCGCCTTGCTGCAGGGCCGCTGCCAAACCCTTGATGATATCGGCGGCCATATTGATTTCTTTGATGAACTGCCCGATTATGATATCGCGCTTTATACCCATAAGAAAATGAAAACCAATCCCGAGAATTCCTTGGAATCCTTAAAAGCAACCCTGCCTGTGCTGGAGGCCGTGGAGGATTGGAATCAAGAAAAGATCCATGAAGCTCTTTTTGATCTCATCGCCAAGCTTGAAGTGAAAAACGGCCTCATTCTTTGGCCTTTGCGCACCGCCCTTTCCGGCAAAGCCTTTACCCCCGGCGGCGGTGTGGAGCTTGCTTACCTTTTGGGCAAGGAAGAGACTTTGCGCCGTATTCAAAAAGGAATAGAAAAGCTTTCTTAAAAAAGAATAGTCCGTCGAGATTCCTAATCGGACTCTAAATATTTACTAAGGAGATCCCCATTATGAAAAAATTATCCGTTCGCGGCTTGGCGCTCACAGGGCTGATTGCGGGGCTTTACGTCGTCCTGACCCTTCCCTTCGGCCAGATTGCCTTTGGGCCTATTCAATTTCGCCTTGCCGAGGTGCTGACCCTTTTGCCCTTCTTTACCCCTTGGGCCATTCCCGGCTGCACCATCGGCTGCCTATTATCCAATCTGCTCTTTTCCACCCCCTTGGACATGGTAGTAGGCACGGCCGCCACTTTGATCGCCGCTTATCTTACCTATAAATGCAAATGGCTGCTCTTAGCCCCGCTTCCCCCGATCCTCGCCAATGGGCTGATCATCGGCGGGATGCTGACTTATCTCAGCAACGGCTCCTTTTCTTGGAGCCTGTTTGCCCTTTTGGGGCTGGAGGTAGCGGCCAGCGAATTTGTCGTCTGCTTTGCCATCGGCATCCCCTTTATGCGGATGCTCAAGCATTATAAATTAGATCGTTTTTTTAGTGAAGAGAGGCTGCAAGAGGCTCCCTTCGCAAGGAAAAAGCGGTTTTGAGACCATCTTTTTCGCCCAAACGCCCGTAATGCGTCAGCATTGCGGGCGTTTTATCATTTCACAAGACACTTATATCCTGATCCCAAGTAGCCTCTTTCTTCTTGTAAATTCAAAAAAACATGATATAATATTTAGAGAGAATATCATAAGGAGCAAGAATATGTCAAAGATTTATTCTTCCATGGAGCAACTGATCGGAAATACTCCTCTTCTGGAGCTTACCCATATGGAAAAAGAATATCAATTAAAGAGCCGCCTGCTTGCCAAGCTGGAGGCCTTTAATCCCGCAGGCAGCGCCAAAGATCGGGTCGCTTTAGCCATGATCGAAGATGCGGAAGAAAAAGGGCTTTTGAGAGAAGATTCTGTCATCATCGAGCCCACCTCCGGCAATACGGGGATCGGCCTTGCGGCGGTAGCCTCTATCAAGGGATATCGGGCAATCATTGTCATGCCCGATACCATGTCGGTAGAGCGGCAATTGCTGATGCGTGCATATGGGGCGCAGCTGATCCTCACCGATGGTAAAAAAGGAATGAGCGGAGCCATCGAGAAGGCAGAGGAGCTTGCTAAAGAATACCCTCATAGCTTCATCCCCGATCAATTCGGTAACCCTGCCAATGCCGCCGCTCACTATCGTACCACCGGCCCTGAAATCTGGGCGGATACCGAAGGCGAGATTGATTATTTTGTGGCAGGGATCGGGACAGGCGGCACCATCAGCGGTACAGGCCGTTATTTGAAGGAGCAAAAACCTGCCATTAAAATTATCGGTGTCGAGCCGGCCGCCTCTCCCATTCTTTCCGGCGGAAAGGCGGGCCCTCATCCTCTGCAAGGGATCGGCGCAGGCTTTATTCCGAAGGTACTGGATACCGATATTTATGATGAAATCCTTCCCGTTCGCGGAGAGGAGGCCTTTGCGGCAGGGCGTCTTTTAGGAAAAAAAGAAGGAATTCTTGCCGGCATCTCTTCCGGTGCTGCCCTTCATGCCGCAATTCAAGTAGCAAAGAGGGAGGAAAATGCGGGGAAGACGATTGTTGTCCTACTGCCGGATACCGGCGACCGCTATCTCACCACCAATCTTTTTAAGGAGGAATCCGATGAATAAATTCAAGCTTGCCTTGCAGCTTTTTTCTGTCTTTTTTAAGATCGGAGCCTTCACCTTCGGCGGGGGCTATGCCATGATCCCCTTCATTCAAAAGGAGACCGCGGAAAAGCGCAAATGGATCACCGAAGAAGAAATATTAGAGATTATTGCCATTGCCGAAAGTACCCCCGGCACCATCGCCATCAATTCGGCCACTTTTGTGGGCTATCGAGTGGCAGGCTTTTGGGGCTCGGCATTTGCCACCTTTGGGGTGGTACTCCCCTCTTTTCTTATCATTTCCATTATTGCAATGCTGCTGCAAAATTTTGCCGATCTGGAGCCGGTGCGCTTTGCTTTCTTCGGCATCCGCGCAGGAGTGCTGGCGTTGCTGTTTAAGGCGCTTTGGACCATGTATAAAAAAGCACCTAAAAACCTTATTTCCTATATTATCATGGGCGCCTCCTTTCTGGCAGTTGCAATCTTAAAGATCAATGTGCTGATGGTCCTGATCGGTTGCGCCCTTACAGGGCTGATCTCCTCTTTGATTATGGAAAGGAGGAAGAGAGCATGATTTTATTAGAGCTTTTTCTGACCTTTTTCAAAATCGGTCTATTCACCTTCGGCGGTGGCTATGCCATGCTGCCGCTGATTCAGGCGGAAGTTGCCTCCAACGGATGGCTCTCCCAAGAAGAACTGATCAATTTCATCGCGGTAAGCGAAAGCACCCCCGGTCCCTTTGCCATCAATATTGCCACCTACATCGGCACCGAGACCGGCGGAATATTGGGCGCGGCTTGCGCCACTCTCGGCGTGGTAATGCCCTCCTTCATCATTATCCTGCTCGTTGCCAAAATATACGATAAATTCCGCAAAAATA
>JAZMZQ010000179.1:0-2549 GCA_045586045.1 Eubacteriales bacterium | reverse complement strand
GAGGAAGAGGTTCCTTCTGAAGAAGAGACTCCCTTTGAGGAAGAGCCATCTAAGGATGAGGAAACTCTTGATTCTGAGAATAATGAAGAAAAACCTTCTGATTCCGAACGGCCTCATACAGGCGAACAAAATGATCTTGCTTTATGGTATGGCATGGCAATTTCTGCATTATTTGCCTTGGGCGTTTTAAGTATTCTTAAAAGGAAATTGCAATAAGAGATAAATGAGGAGACATTCATGAAAAAACGCATGATATCGTTGCTGAGCATTGCATTGCTGCTCTTGGCTCTTTGCGGCTGCGGAAAGCAGAGAATGGCGCTCAATCACATTTCTGAGGATGCATTTTATGAGAAACCGACTCTTCAGACGAAGGTTACCGATGAGCAAGGGGATTCTTATTATACAGAGGATCGGCTGAAGGTGATCTCCTATAACATCCGCTATACCAATGATAAGAACGGCCATTCCATTAAGGAGCGGGCGCCTCGCTTGAAAAAGGTCTTGGAAAAATATGATGCCGATCTTTTGGGGATTCAGGAATTTACCCCCAAATGGGAAAAGCATCTCCCGCTTTTTGAGGAGCAATATGATTATGTATTGAACTATCGCTCCTCCGAGGATGTGGAAGCGGCGCCCATCTTCTGGAAGCGAAGCAAATTCAAATTGCTGGATCATGGCCTTTTCTGGCTTTCGGAAACCCCTGAGCAGGAATCCCGCGGCTGGGGTGCGAAGCATTGGCGCATCTGCCAATGGGTCAAATTGGAAAATCGGCAGAGCGGCTCGGTTTTTTATTTCCTCAATACGCATTTTGATTTCACCGATGCCCCTCAAGTGGGAAGCGCAAAGCTTTTGATCGAAAAAGCGCAGACCGATTTTAAGGATGCGCCCGTGATTATCACAGGCGATTTCAATATGGAGCGGCAGAGCGAGGGCTATTATTTCATGAGTCGGTATTTTACCGATGTGAATATGGCTACGGAGCAGAGTAATATCGGCACTTATACCGGCTATGGGGAAACAAGCGAACTGATTGACTATACCTTCATTTCTCAGGAGGGGATTAAGCCTCTTACCTATCGGGTGATGACGGAGATGTTTGATGGAAAGTATGTATCGGATCATTATGGCGTTTATACCGAGCAGGTTCTCTTGAAAAATAACTGATTTTATTTGAAATTGGGCCGAATGTATCAAAACCCTCCCTTGAAAATAGGGAGGGTTTATTATATAATAATGAATGATGACAGAAAGAAAAGGAGCAGGAGAAAGCATGGGAAGTAAAGCATTTTGCGGCGAGGTCTGGACCAATGTGCATCCCGAGATCATGGCGGCTATGGCTTCTTGCAATCAAGAGGCGGTGGACGGCAAGGTGGGCAACGATGGCTTCACCAAGCGGGCTGAAGCGTATATGAAGGCGGAATTTGAAAAAGAGGTCTTTATCAATTTTACTTACAATGGCACTGCGGCAAATATTTTAGCCTTAAAATCCATGCTCAGGCCTTGGGGGTCGGTCCTTTCTGCCGATTGCACCCACATCAATACCTATGAATGCGGGGCTACCGAATATATGCTGGGCAATAAGATCCTTACCCTTCCTTCCGAGGATGGAAAGCTCAGCGCAACGATGATCGAAGAATATTTGCAAAAAATCAAAAATTTCAAATATCTGCCGGAGGTATTGGTGGTAACCCAGCCCACAGAGCTTGGGGTGCTTTATACCAATGAGGAGCTGAAAGCCCTTTGCGATTACGCCCATTCCAAAAAGATGGTTGTCTATCTGGATGGCGCGCGCATCACCAATGCTCTTGCCGCTCTTGAAACCGATCTTCATTCTATGATCGAGGAGACGGGGATTGACGCCTTCTCCTTCGGCGGTACCAAAGCGGGCCTTTGCTTTGGGGAGATGGTGGTCTTTTTGCGGGAGGAATTTGCGGAGAATATGGCCTATTCTCAAAAACAATCCTTGCAGCATATGGATAAATCCAAATTTCTCGGGGTGCAATTTGAATATCTTTTGAAGACGGGCCTTTGGAAGAAAAATGCCAATCATGCCAATGGCCTTGCAAAAGAATTGGAGAAAAAGCTTTCGGAAAAGGGGCTTTCTGCCTATTACCCTGTGGATACCAATATGGTTTTTTGCAGCGTTACCCCTGCTCAATATGAGCGCATAACAGCTCATTATGATCTCCATTATTGGGAGGAGGAAAAAGGGCTTTTGCGCTTTTGCACCACCCATGAGACCACCCAAGAATTGATTGACCATCTGGCCTCTTTGGTTTAATAATAAAAACTGCGTAAAAAATTACGCAGTTTTTCAGACTGTCAAAAAAGGCACAGACCGCAGAAAATAAGAGAACTAAAGAATTCTGCCGATTCTATAAATTAGCAGAGAAAAGAAAGCCCACTCTTTTTCCTTGCTTTCTTATTATAAGGAAAAAATCCGCATGATGATGCGGATTTTGTTCAAAATTTTCTGCTTTCCGCCGATCTGCTCTCTACCGTACCTATGTACGCCGACGAGAACAGATCGACGAAATCTGCACTCTTTT
>JAZMZQ010000178.1:0-23852 GCA_045586045.1 Eubacteriales bacterium | reverse complement strand
CCGGTCGTTGTCGTCATGGGCCACGTAGACCATGGTAAGACCTCCTTGCTGGATGCCATCCGCGATGCCAATGTTACCGGGGGCGTAGCAGGCGGTATTACCCAGCATATCGGTGCTTATAAGGTGCGGCTGAATGGGGAGGATATCACCTTCTTGGATACCCCCGGCCATGCCGCCTTTACCGCCATGCGTGCGCGAGGTGCGCAGAATACCGATATTGCCATTTTGGTGGTAGCAGCGGACGACGGGATCATGCCGCAGACCGTTGAAGCCATCAACCATGCCAAAGCGGCAGAGATTCCCATCATTGTCGCGATCAATAAAATGGATAAGCAGGCTGCTAACCCCGATCGGGTTATGCAGGAACTGACGGAGTATGAGCTGGTCCCCGAAGCATGGGGCGGCGATACCATCTGCGTACCGGTATCTGCGCTCAAGCATGAGAATATTGATACCCTTTTGGAGATGGTTCTGCTGGTAGCAGAAATGCGGGATCTCAAAGCCAACCCCAACCGCCTTGCCAAGGGTACGGTCATCGAGGCTAAGCTGGATAAGGGCCGCGGCTCTGTGGCCACCGTATTGGTGCAAAACGGTACTTTGAATATGGGCGATATCATCATCGCAGGGACTGCGGTCGGTAAGGTTCGCGCCATGACCGATGATAAGGGCAGAAAGCTCAAATCTGCCGGCCCCTCCACCCCTGTGGAGATCATCGGCCTTGCAGAAGTGCCGCAGGCAGGCGATAATTTCTTCGTTGTTGAAGATGAGCGCTTGGCGCGTGAGCTTGCGGATCAGAGAAAGAATGATCAAAAGCTTGCCGCTCAGAATCAATATACCGTATCTCTGGATGATCTGTTCTCCAGAATCCAAGAAGGGAATATGAAGGACCTCAATATCATTGTAAAAGCCGATGTGCAGGGCTCTGCCGAGGCGGTTAAGGCTTCTTTGGAGAAGCTGACCAATGAAGAGGTGCGTGTAAGAGTCATCCACAATGGTGTCGGTGGAATCAACGAGAGCGATGTGATGCTGGCAGAGGCTTCCGGCGCAATTATCGTAGGCTTCAATATCCGCCCCGATGCCAATGCCAAGGCATCTGCCGAGAAGAGCGGCGTGGAAATCCGCCTCTATCGCGTGATCTACGATTGCATCGAAGAGATCGAGGCTGCTATGAAGGGGATGCTGGCGCCCAAATTCAAGGAAGTGGTGCTGGGTACTGCCGAAGTGCGGCAGACCATCAAGGTCAGCGGCATCGGTACGGTAGCAGGCTGCTATGTGAAGAACGGTAAGATTGTGAGAAACGCATCTATCCGTCTGATTCGTGATAATGTGGTCATCTTTGAAGGCGCTTTGGCCTCCCTCAAGCGTTTTAAGGACGATGTGAAGGAAGTATTGGAGAACTTTGAGTGCGGTATGACCATCGAGAATTATAATGATCTGAAGGAAGGCGACATGATCGAAGCCTTCGAAATGCAGGAGATTAAAGAATAATGGCTACCCATCGTATTGCGCGGATCAATGAAGAAATCCGCAAGGAGCTTGCAAGGATCCTTCCTACAGTGAAGGATCCGCGCGTGCCCGCTTTTGTCTCCATCACTGCGGTGGAGACAACCGGCGATCTGAAGGAATGTAAGGTCTTTGTATCGGCGTTGAGCGGGGACGAAAAAGAGATGCTGCGAGGGCTGAAATCCTCCGGCAGCTATATTCGCGGGGCGCTGGCAAGGAATCTGAAGCTTCGCTATACACCGGAGCTTTCCTTCCATGCAGATCCCTCTATTAAATATGGGATGCATATCAATGAAAAGCTCAATGAATTGGGCTTGAGCAGCAATGGAGATCAGGAAGATGAGCAAGAATAATACGCTCTCAGAGATCGCTGAATATTTGAAGGGGCAGCAGCTACTGACCCTTCTTTGCCATGTCCGGCCCGATGGCGACACCTTAGGTTCCGCCTTCGGGCTCGCTGCGCTTCTTAGGATGCTCGGCAAGGAGGTGCAGGTCCTTTGCGCAGATCCTGTCAGCCCTCGCTACCGCTTTTTGAGCGGAGGAGAAGAATGCCTTTTGGGCGAGGGAGAAGGCGCTTTGGTCTGCATTGATATTGCTTCTCCCGATATGGCGGGAAGCTTCAAGGAACTGGCCCTCGGCGCGGATGTGGTTATCGACCATCATCCCACCAATCCTTTCTATGGAAAGCTGAATTATGTGGACCCTTCGGCAGGTGCTACCGGAGAGATCATGGTCGCATTGGCGAAAGAATTGGGGGTCATGAGCAGCGAGGCGGCGGCCGCTTTTTATACAGCGATTGCTACCGATACCGGCTGCTTTAAGTATGGCAATACTACCCGAAATACCCATCTTGCGGCGGCCAAGCTGATGGAAGAGGAATTCGACCATGTCGCTTTGAATAAATGGCTTTTTCAGACCAAAAGCCGCGCCGAATTTGAAATCAATCGAAAAGCCATGGAGACCCTTCGCTATTATGAGGGCGGAAAAATCGTAACCATGCTGATCTCTTGGGAGATGCAGCAGCAGACCGGCGCCGGTGCCGATGAGATGGAGAGCATCTCCGCCCTTCCCATCCAATTGGAAGGAGTGGTGGCGGCGGCTACCTTTAAGGAGCAGAAGGAGGGGGGCTATAAGGTATCCCTTCGGACCAACGGCCGGCTTCATGGCGGAGAGATCTGCGCTCATTTCGGCGGAGGCGGGCATGCCATGGCGGCAGGCTGCTCTATGGAAGGGCCCTTTGAAAAAGCAGAAGAGCAGATGGCCTCTTATTTGAGCGCCCAATGGGAGAGCATTCAATGAACGGACTTTTATTAGTGGATAAGCCGACCGATATGACCTCCTTTGGGGTAGTGGCGCGGCTGCGCCGTATCACCGGCGAGAAATGCGGCCATAGCGGGACATTGGATCCTTTGGCCACCGGCCTTTTACCGGTGCTGGTCGGCAAGGGGACAAAGCTATGCGAGCTGCTGACGGCAGGAAATAAAAGCTATCGGGGAACGGTCCGCTTCGGGCTTGCCACCGATACCGGTGATATTACGGGCAAGGTCTTGGCAGAGCAGAATGATTTTTCCCCTTCAAGGGAGCAGATTCTTGCCATATTGCCGCAATTTACCGGCGTCATTACCCAGCGGCCGCCGATCTATTCCGCCATTAAGGTCGGGGGTGTGCCCCTCTATCGCCATGCAAGGGCGGGCAAAGAGGTGGAAATCCCTACGCGGCAGATCGAAATTTTTCGTATAGAGCTTATCTGCTATGATGCTTCCCAAAGGGAAGCCACCTTTGAGGTGGATTGCTCAAAGGGAACCTATATTCGCTCTCTTTTTATGGATATGGCGCAAGCCTTGGGAGGCTGCGGGACCATGACCGCCCTGCGGCGGCTGCGCTCCGGCGCCTATGATTTGAAGGACGCTTATCCCTTGGAGGCGCTGATGGAGATGGAGGGCAAGCCCTTGCCCATCATTCCGCTGGAGCAGGTGGTTGGATTTTTGCCCCGTTATCAGCCGATTGATTTTTTTGCCACTCTTTTGAAAAATGGTTGTGAAGTCTCTGTAAAAAAATTGAAAGGCCTTCCGGAAGGTCTTTGCACCGTCTGGCAGGGGGAAACTTTGCTGGGCCTTGGGGAACAAATAGAAAAGGACGGAGAGATCTTATTTAAGATCGTTACGCATTTATGATCGAAAAACGAGTCATTGCCATTGGAGATTTTGATGGCGTCCATAAAGGGCATCAGGCACTCTTGAAGGAGCTGCTTGAATGGGGTGCATCCTTGCAAGCAGAGCCGATGGTGCTCTCCTTCGATGTAAATACCAAAGGAAAAAAGCGGATCACCTCCCCGAAAGTGCGGGAGGAGCTCCTTTGCGGCCTTGGAATCTCCCAAATCATGATCCTTCCTTTTGAAGAATGGAAGGAGGTCTCGGCGGAGGAATTTGCCGAGGGATTGCTGAAGGAAAAATTGAACGTGGCAGGCTTGGTCTGCGGCGAGGATTTTCATTTCGGCAAAGGCCGCGAAGGAAACGAATTTACCTTAATCGGCAAGGGAATTGCCGTAAAGAAAATTAAAAATACTCAATTGGACGATCTTCGGATCAGCTCCTCCTCCATTCGCGAATCCATTGAAAAGGGAGATCTGGAGCAAGCCGAGGCGCAGATGGACCATCCCTTCACGCTGATTGGGGAGGTGGCCCATGGGAAAGGCCTTGCCCATCAATACGGCACTCCCACCTTGAATCTTCCCATTGAGGAAGAGCAGCTTCTTCCCCCCTTCGGGGTATATGCCGCTTGGGTTTATCTGGATGGAGCGCGCTATGCTGCGGCAGTCAATATCGGCGTGCGGCCCACGGTAGAAAAGAAGGGCGCGCCCAATTTGGAAGCGCATCTTTTGGGCTGCGAGGGCGATCTTTACGGCCGGCAGGTGCGGGTAGAGCTGAAAAGCTATATCCGCAAGGAGGCTTGCTTCGAGAATGAGCAGGCATTATTTGAGCAGATAAAAAAGGACGGGGAAATTTGCAAAGCAAGATTGGAGAAAATGGAATGAAAAAAGCGCTGTTACTGTTGCTTTCGCTGATTTTGATCCTTTCTATGAGCGGCTGCAGCCAAAAAGAGGCAGTCTCTTACGGGAAGGAGGAGAGTGGGGGCAGCGGCTTTGGTGTGGTGAAAAAAAGCGCCATTACCATGAGCGATCTTTATTTCTTTTCGGTGAATACCACCCGCAGCGAGGTTTTGGATGCGCTGGGCAGTCCTCAGGAATATATGATTGCAGAAGGGGGCGCGGTAACCTATCGCTTAGATAGCGGCGCCACCTTGAAGCTGACTTATAATCAACGGGATGTGGTCAAAACCGCCCTTTTTACGGATGAGAACGGAAAAGAGCAGGATCTTTTTGCTTATTTGGTGGAGCTTGGTGTCTTAAAAAGCGTGGGTGGTGTTGCCCAAGGCGGCAATACGGGGGTAGGCCAGCAGGCAACGCCCGAAAAAGAGCCCGATTCCCAAGAGCAGAATCAAGATGAAAATCCAAAAGAAGAATCCTCGGCAGTGGAGCAAGGCGGCTACTTCTCTTCTTTACGCTATAGCCTTGATATTGCCGAAAAGCTCTTAAAAGAGGGGGCTAAGCGGGAGATGATCCTCTCGGCTTTGGGCAAGCCCAATAGCTTCGGCTCTGTCTCTTATCAGAAGGGCAGCTATATCATTGATATTTATATCATGGAGGATGGCAGCATCTATCAGCTGGATTATGGCTATACCCGCGAAAAATTGCGGGCAGTTCGCTCCGTTAAGGGAAGCCAAGTCTCGGCCGTATTAGGCAGCTGGGGCCAGCAAGAGCGGCCGAAGGATTTTTATTATAATACCAAAAATCTCAATCTTTTTCATTCCCTGAAGAAGGGAATGAAGCCTTCCGAGCTTTATGCGCGCTTGGGGGCGCCCGATTGGTATGAGGGCAATGAGAGAGATTATCGGGATGCATATCAGCTTGCCAGCGGCTCTATTTTATATTTGGATTTCGGCAACGGCCATAGCGGCTTGGTGGCGGCGACCCTTCAAAAAGCCGATGGGACGCAAGCGCCTTATGCGTTGAGGTAGAGCAGATGAAAAGAATTCTTGCCTTCGGGCTGATCCTATGCCTTTTGATCGGCTGCTTTGGTTGCGGCGGAAAACGGGGCTTGGAATTTTATGTATTGCAAGAGGGAAGCCTCAAAGGAAATGAAAGCGAGCGGGATTTGCTTGCCCTTGCCAAAAAAGAAGGGCGGCTTGCCTTTACTCAAGAGGATCTGGAAGGCTATCTTTGGGCTGAGCATGAGATTCGCCTAAAGGCGCAGCCTGCTTTAGGAAGCGTATCCGACGGCGGCTCTCGCATCTTTCAGGCAAAAGGGGGAGACCGCTTTTTGCTGGTGCTCCACGGAAGGCTTCTTTATAGCGGCGGATTTGATAGCGGTGCGGGCAGTGCGCAGGTGCAGATCAGCCCCTTTATAAAGGATACCTCTTCCCAAAGCTTTGCCATTGCCTTCAGCAGTAAATATAGTGAGGCTGCAGATCCCAGAGCAAGCAAGAAGCTATATCATTATCTGGCAGAATGTCAATTATTGGCATCCAAACTGAATGAAAAATAGAAAGGAAAGAATCAATGAAATTTGAGCGGTTGGATCGGATGCTGCAGAGCTATATTCCGAGCCCGAAGATCCCCGGTGGGGAGATCATCATATGGCAGCATGGGAAGGAACTTTTCAGAAAGCAATATGGCTTTCGGGATTATCTTCAAAAAGAGCCGGTGCAGGGGGATGAATTTTATTTTGTCTATTCCTGCACCAAGGTGCTGACCTGCGCCGCTCTTTTGCATTTGATTGAGGAGGGAAAGCTTTCCTTGGATGATCGACTTTCCGATTATATTCCCGCCTTTGCAGATGTGCGCCTGAAGGACGGAAGCCGCCCCAAAAATCCCATTCTGATCCGCCATTGCTTTTCTATGAGCAGCGGCATGAATTATGATCTCAATGCCCCCGCTATTCGGGAGGCTTTGCGCAAAAATCCCAATGCAGGAGCAAGAGAAATCGCAGATGCCATTGCGAAAATTCCTTTGAGCTTCGAGCCGGGAAGCCATTATCAGTATAGCCTCAGCCATGATGTCCTTGCGGCGGTGGCAGAGGAGATTTGCGGCAAGCCCTTTGAAGAGTATGTTCGGGAATGGGCTTTTGAGCCCCTTGGAATCAAGGAACTTTATTTTGAGGAAAATGAGCATACCATGGCGAATATGGCCGCTCATTATGCGGCATCGGAAGAGCGTGCCCACAGCCGCCCCATGATAAATCCCTATATTTTCTCCCCCCATTATCATAGCGGCGGAGCAGGGCTGATTGCCAAGCCATCGGAATATATTAAATTCTTCTCGGCCCTTTCCATGGGCGGGCAGGGGTTGCTGAAGCCTGAGACGATTGAAATGTTTAAGGTGCCCCAACTCAATGAACAGGCCCTTTCGGAATTTCGCAATAAGCCCCGCAAGAAACCTTATGCCTATGGCCTTGGGGTGCGGGTGAAGGTGATGGAGAATGGCGGCAGCCCATTGGGAGAATTCGGTTGGGATGGTGCTGCAGGTGCCTATTCTTTGGTCGATACAGAGAATGAGCTGGCAGTCTTATATTGCCAGCATGTTACCGGCTGCCAGATCGCCTATGGTGAGGTCCATGAGAAGATTCGGGATCTCCTCTATCAAGAACTGAATCAATAATAAAAAAGGAGAGATGCAATATCTCTCCTTTTTATCATTCTCCTTGGGCAAATTTTTTAATGGCGGTGAAGGTTTCGTCGCTGATATGGTGCTCGATGCGGCAGGCATCTTCCAGCGCCGTCTCCGAGCTTACGCCGATCCGCATCAGAAACTCTGAAAGAAGGGTGTGCCTCTCGTAGATCTTTTCTGCCACCTCTTTGCCGATTTCGGTGAGGGTCAGCGCTCCATCCTTATCCATCAGCAGATAGCCTCCCTGCTTTAAGAGCCCCACAGCACGGCTGACGCTGGGCTTGGAATAGCCCATCTCCTCGCTGATATCGATGGACCGCACCTTGCTCCTTTGGCGGGATAGTATCAATATGGTCTCCAGATACATTTCACCGGATTCTTGCAAATGCATAAAAAGACCTCCTTTTCTTATTCTTTTATAAAGGATATCATAATCCGCATTTAATTGCAAGTGCATAAAAAATATCGGCTGTAAAAAACAATTTTTACAGCCTTTTTATTATTAGAGAGCAGCCTTGATGGCGGCGAGGAAATCATCATATTCCTCAATGGCGGGATATTGGGGATAATCCTTTTTAATCTGCTCGGTGGAGCGGAAAAGGAAGCCCGCTTTGCTTGCCTCAATCATGGCAAGATCATTAAAGCTATCGCCTGCGGCGATGGTATCATAGCCCATGGATTGCAGGGCGCGCACGGTGGTGAGCTTGGATTTTTCCACCCGCATCTGATAGCCGGTTACCTTGCCGTTTTCATCGGTTTCCAAAGTGTTGCAGAAGATGGTAGGCATTCCCAATTTTTTCATCAGCGGAGCGGCAAATTGCTCGAAGGTATCGCTGATGATCACCGTCTGCACCGTGGCGCGCAGCTCATCCAAAAACTCTTTGGCGCCGGGCATGGGATCGATGGTGGCAATGACCTCTTGGATTTCTTTCAGGCCGAGGCCGTGCTTTTCCAGAAGATCAAGGCGATATTGCATCAGTTTGGCATAATCGGGCTCATCCCGCGTGGTGCGCTTGAATTCGGGAATTCCGGTGGCTTCCGCAAAAGCGATCCAAATCTCGGGGACCAATACGCCCTCCATATCTAAGCATACGATATTCATAGGTTTTGCTCCTTTTAATGTTTTTTATATCATAACGAATTTTCTTGCTTTTTGCAAGGCTTATTTGAGAATTTCGGCAATTTTGGGGAAGGGCTCTAAGGTGCGGGGCAGGATGCCGTTGAGATAGGCGATCAAGATGCCGTAATTGGTAACGGGGATCCCCTCCTCCTTGCATTGCTTTAAGCGATATTGCATCTCTTTATCATTGAGCATACATCCGCCGCAATGAACCACCAAGCGAAAATCCTTCAGATTCTCAGGGAAGCTTTGCCCCGAGCAAAAGATAAATTCCGGCTGAGCCTTGGTATAATCCTTAATCCAATTAGGGATTTTTACCGAACCGATGTCGTTGCATTGGCGGTGGTGGGTGCAGCCCTCTGCGATCAGAATTTTATCTCCCGAGCGGATGGTATCCAGCGCCTTTGCGCCGGCCACCGCCAAGGGAAGATCGCCCTTCATCCTCGCCATCAGAATGGAAAAGGAGGTCAGGGGGATGGAAGGCGGCACCATTTTGCTCACCTTGCCAAAGACTTGGCTATCGGTTACCACCAGCTTAGGCGGCGCCGAAAGGGAGCGGAGGGTAGCCTCAAGATGGGTATCCTTGCAAACTAATGCAGAGGCCTCGGCCTCCAAAATATCGCGGATGGTCTGTTGCTGGGGCAGGATCAGCCTGCCCTTGGGGGCTGCCTCATCGATGGGGACCACCAATACCACCGTATCCTGAGGGCTCAGCAGATCCCGAATCAGCGGGCGTTCCTTCTTTTCGGCCAAGGCAAGCTTTGCGGCAAGCTCTTTAAGCTCATGGATATGAAGCCCCTGAAGGGCGCTGACCCAAAGGGTATTTCCTTCTGCGGGAGGGATTTCCTCCAGCAGATCAGCCTTATTATTGGCAATAATATAGGGAATCTCTTTGGCTTGAATCAAGGTCAGCAACGCTTGCTCTGCCGGTTGCTCCGGGAGAGAGGCATCCCGCACGAAGATGGCAAGATCTGCTTTGCGGAGGATATTGCGGGTCTTTTGCACCCGCAATTCCCCCAGCGCGCCTTCATCGTCGATCCCCGGTGTATCAATGATCTGCACAGGCCCTAAGGGCAGCAGCTCCATCGCTTTGGAGACCGGATCCGTCGTTGTCCCCAATACATCCGATACAATGGAAAGCTCTTGCCCCGTAAAGGCATTGACCAAGCTGCTTTTTCCTGCATTTCGCAGGCCGAAAAAAGCAATATGAATCCGCTCCCCCGAAGGGGTCTGATTGAAGTTACTCATTTTAATTCCTCTTAGAATCTGAAATCTCTCTCGCCCTTTGCGATCTTGGAAAGCCGCTCCTCCACAATGGCGCGGACCTTCTCCTTGGGAATATCCTGCATCTGCTCACGAATCAGCTTTTCCCCGATCTCTTTGGTTTTGGGAGAGGCATAGTCCATTAAGTATTCCTGCAAAGTCATCAAAGCGTTGGGCAGGCAGCAATTATGAATCTGCCCTGATTTGCAAAGGCTCATAAAGCGGTCGCCGGTCCGCCCTTCCCGATAGCAGGCGGTGCAGAAGGAGGGGATATGCCCTTTTTCCATCAGCCAGCAGACTACCTCATCCAGCGTGCGGCGGTCGGATACATCAAATTGAGAGGTTTCCTCCTCCCGCTCCTCGCAGGTATAGCCCCCTACGCTGGTGCGGCTGCCGCCGCTGATCTGAGAGATCCCCAGCTCCAAAAGCTTTGCGCGGGTGGCAGGGCTCTCACGGGTGGAGATGATCATGCCGGTATAAGGCACTGCCACGCGGATGCAGGCCACGATCTTTTGGAAGATCTCATCGGAGATGCCGTTATCAAAAGAATCGGGATCAATATCATCGGCCGGGCATACCCGAGGCACGCTGATGGTATGGGGCCCTACCCCGAAGGCGGCCTCCAGATGCTCTGCGTGCATCAGCAGCCCTGCAAATTCATAGCGATAAAGCTCCAATCCGAAAAGCACACCCAAGCCCACATCGTCGATCCCGCCTTCCATTGCCCGATCGTGGGCTTCGGTATGGTAGCAGTAATTGCTCTTGGGGCCGGTGGGATGCAGCCGCTCGTAGCTTTCCTTATGATAGGTCTCTTGGAAAAGAATGTAGGTGCCGATGCCGGCTTCCTTCAGCTTGCGGTAGTTTTCTACCGTAGTGGCCGCGATATTGACATTGACGCGGCGGATCGCGCCGTTTTTATGCTTGATGGAATAGATGGTCTCGATGGATTCCAGGATATATTCCAAGGGATTGTTTTTGGGATCTTCCCCTGCCTCCAGCGCTAAGCGCTTATGGCCCATATCCTGCAGAGCGATGACCTCGGCGCGGATTTCCTCTTGGGTCAGCTTTTTGCGGGGAATATGCTTATTTTTTGCATGGTAAGGGCAGTAGAGGCAGCCGTTGATGCAATAATTGGAAAGATAAAGGGGCGCAAACATGACAATGCGGTTGCCGTAGAATTCCTGCTTGATGGCCTTGGCAAGAGCATAAATCTCTTGGTTTTTATCCTCCAGCTCGCAGGCCAGCAATACGCTTGCTTCCCGATGGGAAAGGCCTTTGCGCTCTTTGGCTTTTTCCAAAATGGCATCGATCAGCGCGGCGTCCTTTTTATGGGCGTCGGCATAGGCAAGGGTTGCCTCGATCTCTTCATGGTTGATAAATTCTTCTGCTTTTTTGCTTTTTACATCATACATTTTGATTCTCCTTCTCGGGGTCTCCCCGTGCGACTACCACACGATAGCCGATTCGCTCCATCCTTTTTGCAAGCTCGCTTCGATGAAGCGCATCCTCGCTTCCGGTGGAAAGTTTATTATTATAAAGTGCATATTTTTTCCGCACCTCTTCCGGCGAGAGATTGGGCATACATACGTTGGCGCCGGCCAAGATTCCCTTTTCCCGCCCCTCGGGATGGATGGTGCCTAAGGCGGTGGTGGCGGGAAGCAAGACGGCGGGAAGCATCAATCGCACCAGCCCCAATAAAAAGAGGGTCAGCTCAAGATCTCCTTGGGGCTCTTTGGCAAAGGGGGTATCCCGATGGGGGATAAAGGGCCCGATCCCCACCATCTCGGGCTGCAGCTCATGGATAAAGAGCAGATCCTCGGCGAGGGTATCTTCCGATTGATAAGGGGAGCCGACCATAAAGCCGCAGCCCACCTGATAGCCCAATTCTTTTAGGGTATAAAGGCATTGCTTGCGGGCGGAAAGGGTCAGCTTTTTAGGATGAAGAAGGCTGTAGTGCTCCTCATCGGCCGTCTCATGCCGCAGAAGATACCGATCCGCGCCGGCTTCTTTCCAAAGGCGATAAGTTTCTTCCGATTGCTCGCCCACCGAAAGGGTCAGGGCGCAATCGGGATATTCCCCCTTGATTTTTAAGATCAATTCTTCGATTCGCCGAGGGGTATAATAGGGATCCTCTCCCCCTTGGAGGACAAAGGTGCGATATCCCAAGGCATAGCCCTTCCTGCAGCAGGAAAGGATCTGCTCCTCCGAGAGGCGGTAGCGCGCCGCCTTTTTATTGGAGCAGCGGATGCCGCAATAGAAGCAATCGTTTTTGCAATAGTTGGTAAATTCGATCAGCCCGCGGATAAAAACGCGGTCGCCGTAGATTCTTTTGCGCACCGCCTGCGCCCGCTCAAAAAGGTAGGCGGCAGTCTGCTCATCTCGCTCTCTCAGCAGGGTGATCCATTCTTCTTTGGAAAGGGCTCTGCTTTGCTCCAGTTTATCAATGAGGGCGATCATTGCTTGCTCTCCGATAATTTGGCGTAGATGGTCTTGGCGGAGACGCCCTTGAGCATCCCTGCCTTGCCTGAGAGGGTGCTGATGGCATCACCCGGCGCATCCAAGACGATGCTGATCAGGCTGATGCCCCGCTCCCGATGGGGAATCCCCATGCGGCCAACGATATAATCCTTATATTCATGAAGCAGGCAGTTGAGCGGCTCCACCGATTGAGGATTCTCAACCACCAAGCCCAATAATGCAATGCGATTTTCCATCTTTATTTCCTCCAATAAAAAATGCTCCCATCAAAGGGAGCATAGCAAAAAATACCCAAAAGCGGGCTTCTTTATTTTCTCCCTTTCAAGTCAGGGGCTAAGCCCTTTCCCGTCAGATGATCATTTACAATTCTATTTTATCCCATTATAAGGAAAAAATCAACCCCAAAAGTGCAAAAAGAAGGGTAGGCAGCGCAATGATCGCCCCATAGCGGGTGAACCGCCCGAAGGAGAGCTTGATGCCGTGGGCCGAGAGCAGTTGCATCCACATAATTCCCGCCAAAGCCCCCAAAGGAGTAAAGAAAGCGCCCAGATTAGAGCCGATGACAGAGGCATAAAGGGCGGCCGCTTGAGCCGCGCTCTCTAAATTGCTGCAAATTTCCGAAAAGAGGACGCTCATGGGGATATTGTTCATCAGATTCGCCGAGAAAAAGGACCCAAGCCCAAAGGACCAGACCTCCGGTAAGGCCGAAAGGGCTTCTGCCAGCTTTGCAGTTACGCCCCCTTTCCCCAATGCCAATACCAAGACGAACATGGAGAGGATAAAAGGCGCCATCTCCAAAGGCGCTCGCTTGAGGGTCTCCCGCAGCATTACAAGGCTGCGCCCCCGAAGAGCAAGATAAATGGGCGCCCAGATAAATAGGCTGATAAAGGCGGCCAGAGCAATGGCCCACATGGGCAGATGAATATAAGAGGAGAGGATTAAGAATAGGATGCAAAGGCCCAGATGAGCAAGGCCGATCGCCACCAAAGGGCGATCAATGGTTGCAATGGAAGGTTGAGAGGCGGCAAGGGGCTTGCGCAGCTTTTTGGCAAAGAGCAGCCAAAGCATCAAAAGGGAGCCGCCTCCTGCCAAAAGGGTGGGCAGCACCATGACTTTAAGATAGGAAAAGAAGGTAAGATTTGCGCCGGTGGCAAGATAGATATTGGTGGGATTGCCGATGATCAGCAGCATGCTCCAAGTGTTGGCTGCGATGAATTCGCAGAATAAATAGGGGAGGGGATCAATCTTTGCATGGCGGGTGAAATAGCAGATAAAGGGGGTAAAGGTCAGGACAATGATATCATTGGAGGTAAAGACCGTCAGGATCGAAACTGTGATATATAATGTAAAAAAGAGGGCGGTTTGGCTGCTTCCCGCACGGCCTAAAATCCGCTCTGCAAGATAGCGGAAAAAGCCGGCGCTATCCAAAAAGACAGAGATCAGCGTCATGGAAAAGAAGAGGATCAGAATTTTAATGGGATTCATTTCGCCCGAGGCGGTCAGCCCTGCTGCCACTTCCCGAAAAGAGAGGGTTTGGCTGAGCATCAGGAGGAGCGCGCCAAAAAAAGGCGGCAGCCAATAGATGCTGATCTGCTCATGGCCGATTTTAATGGCCGGCTTCAAAAATACCAATAATATTAAAGCAATGCAGGTCCCGATCCCGACCGCGATTGAAAAGATCATCCCAAATCCCTCCTTCCAAGGGGATATTTTAACATAAGGAAACAATTTTTTCAATAAAAAAACCACTGCTTAAGCAGTGGTTTCTTTGTTCTTTTTGAAGATAAAAGAGCGGAAGAGAATCAGATTCATGACGATAAAGAAGGCTACCAAAAGAATCAGCGTAAGATAAGGTTTTTGGGGCGCCAAAGTGGCAAGCAGCATAATGGGAAAGCCGAAAACAATGGCGGGGAAATTCTGATAGACCATATTATCGGCGGCGGGGGTCTTGAAATCACCGTCGATCTCCCGCAGCAGAATAATGCCGGTGGAGGCGGTGCCGGTGAGCATGCCATACATGGTCAGAAATTGCTCTTGGGTATATTCGGGGAAGAGCAGCTTTGCGGTGAGGTAGTTATAAGCATAGGTGATAATCAGCCCTGCCACGCCGAGAATCAGCATGATGCCCCAATATTTCTCCAATACATCCAAGCGGATGGCGGCGATTCCTGCTACCACCATCAGATCAAAGAAGAAATTGGATGCTCTTGTCATGAGAAAATCGTTGGTATATTCCTTTTTGCGCCAATGGATCTTCTTCAGCAGGCTTAGCACCGCCTTTACCAAGGTGGCGGCCAGCACACCCAATAGGAAATTGAAGCCGAAGATCACCGAGCGCATGGAGGGGAGCAACGTTCCGAGGAAGACCATCATCAGATAGGAAAGAATGTAGGCCACAGCGATCAGAGCAATCTGCACCGTCATCTTATCCATGCTCTCCTGCATGGGAATTTCATTCTCCGCTTCAATTTTCTCGGTGTTGAGGTGATCTTTTGCAGTGGACTTTTTCAGCAAGCCTTTATGCTTTAAGATATTCAGATGAATGACGCCGCCGATGCTGGCGCTCAAAAAGCCCAAGGCTGCGATGGTAAGGCCGAAGCTTTTTCCGCCGCCGAAGCCATAATCTGCCTCATAAATATTGCCGTAGTTCATGGCCTGCCCTGTCCCTTGCCCGTAGCCAAAGGGAAGGAGAATGCCTGCGGCCTTAAAGAAATCTTTAATGATAAAAGATGCAATAATGGTGATGGAGAAGCCCACCACCGCCTGCAAAAGATAAGTAGAGACCGTATTTACGCCCGTATTGAAGATCTCGGTGGCTCTCTTTTTGGAAAGCTTTTGATCGCTGCTCTTGAAGGTGGAGGCGATAAAGCCCAGCGCCAAGGTATGATAGGTGAGCATTTCCAAGGTGGCATAGGCTTTCCCGCCGAAGACGGCGGCCTCAAAAAGACCGGCGCCCGTGATGGCCTTAATGATCCCCGAGAGGATCAGCAAAAGTGCGCCGCCCAATACCGAAGAGGGAATCAGAGATTCCTGCATAAAGGGAATATTCTTTTTAATGATATTGGCCAAAAGAAGGCTGGAAAGCAAAATGCCGATGAGCAGAAAGGTGCTCCATACACTATAATCCCAAAAATTCTCCATTTTTCTCTCCTTTGATGATATTTTTATGCCGATAGCAGAAATTGACATATTTGAGCGCGTTGAATCGTTTGCCGCCCTTTAATTGATAAACCTGATCTTCATGGTAGATATTGAGCTTATTGCGCCCCAATACCGTAACTGCCCTTACCTGCTCAAAGGGAAAGGCGCTATCGTTGATCTCTAAGCGATCGCCAAACAGGCGAATGGAAGCATCCTTGCAAAGAAACTTCTTTTTCTTATTGAGAATCACCTTGAAAAGGGAGGCGGTATCCTGAAAGAGCGGCTCTTTTGTATGCTGAAGGGTGTCAATTTGGTTTACATAATTTCTCTGATATTCATACCAATCGTTGACAAAACGGAAGGGGAAGGGGCGATCCAACCCTTCCAATTCTTTGGTGGGAAGATGGCGGACGGTGGCGCCGCATTTTTTGCAGCGGAAAAGATCCTTGCTGCTTTCCCATTCTGCAAGGCCGCAATAGGGGCATACATAGATGGCGCGCTCCAAATATTCCGCCTGCTTGGTATGAAGGAAGGCGGCATCTGCCTTGGCTTCGTTTACAAATAATTCCTCTTGAATCAGATCAAGGAGCTGCTCATTGCTCATCCCTTCATAATCCTCCGGCTGAATCACCTTAGAGACAAAGGCACGCATTTTCCCTTTGCGGATGCAATCGCTCCAGCGAGGCTGCACCCCATAGCCCCCCTCAATACGAAAGAGGGCAAGAGGAAGCTTCAGTTTGCGTACAAGGGGCGCAATGGCAGGGTTCATGTATTCGGTTTTTCCGCTATAGGTGCGGTTGCCCTCCGGCGCAATGGCAATGGTGCCGCCCTCCTTCACCACCTGAATACAGTTACGCACCGCTCTCATATCGGTGGTCTGCTTTTTGATGGGAATGGGGGCAATGGCATAGCGTAAAAGGGCTGAGATCCAGCCGTTGGAAAAGATATCCTCGGTGGCCAGATAATAGATCGGGCCTTTGAACGCAATCCCTACAAAGAATTGATCAAAGGTGGTCTGGTGGTTGAGCAAAATAATATAAGGCCGCTTTTCCTGCTCCTTGAATTTTTCGATGGTAACGCCGAATTTTAATCGCGCAATGGGATAAAAGACCCAGTAGGCAATATTACGGATCACTCGATGGCGGAAGCGGATCCATTTTTTCTTTTTCATGGCAATCCCCTCTAAGCAAACACGAATAATCCGAACCTGATTTTAAGGGGAGGATTTTCGCCTTTGCTGTGTTAAAATACTCGCCAATACGTCGGTATTGGCTGTGTTTTATGCCTCGATTGAACAAAAAAATACTCTTTTCAAAATCCTTGACCGCAAAGGGAGAAGATTTTTTGGGATTTTTGCTCAATTTGGATGAAGCAAGGCTGCCGCCTTGCGAGAACAAATTGGGTGAAAAGCACCGAAATATGCCGCTTTGCGGCGGGTTCAAGTTTAATTGCTCACCCTAAAAAATAATTCATCTTAATTTTACATTATTATAAAATATTAAGCAAGAGTATTTTTCATTAACCTTTTTTAACCTTTCTCCATCCTCGGTAATAAGATAATACAAGAAACCTTGGGAGGAAAAGAAAATGGTTATAAGCTTGAAAGATCTTGCGGTAGGCGAGCGAGGGCGGATTACGGCCCTTTGCTGCCATGGCCTGATCCGCAGAAGATTATTGGATATGGGATTGATTGAGGGGACGCTTGTGGAATGTTTGGGGCGGGCTCCCTTGGGCGATCCTTCTGCCTATTTGGTCAGAGGTGCGGTGATTGCTCTTCGGGGGGAGGATAGCCGCTATATTAAAATGGAGGAGGCGAAGGAATGGGAATAATGCGCTTTTCGGAAGAGGATCGGCTGATCGCCTTTGCGGGGAATCCCAATGTGGGGAAAAGCACCCTCTTCAATCGGCTCACAGGCCTGCATCAGCATACAGGGAATTGGACGGGAAAAACCGTGGCCAATGCCAGAGGCTCCTGCACCACCGAGGCCTATTCTTATACCTTGGTGGATCTTCCCGGTACTTATTCACTGATCGCTCGCTCGCCGGAGGAGGAAGCGGCAAGGGATTTCCTCTGCTTCGGCGGATGGGATGGGGCAGTGGTGGTCTGCGATGGCACCTGCCTTGAGCGAAATCTGAATCTTGCTCTCCAAATTCGGGAGATGGGAGGAAGAATTCTGCTTTGCGTCAACCTGATGGATGAGGTGCGCCGCAAAGGAATATCCTTAGATACCAAAAGGCTGGAAGAGGAATTGGGAATCCCCGTTCTTTGCGTGGAAGGGCGCAAGCCCGAAAGCGGAAGGCTTTTGAAGGAAGCGATGGATCGGCTGATGGAGCAGCCGCCTCTGCCCCCCTTAGAGATCGGCTATTGGGAAGCGGGGGAAGAGCTTTCTGAAGAGGAGTTGCAGGATCAAAGGGCATCCGCTTTGGTAAAAGAAGCAGAGCGGATTGCAAAGAAGGTGGTTTGCGCACCAAAGGGATATCGGGAGCGGGATCGTATGATCGATCGGGTGGTTACCCATCGATGGTTGGCCTATCCTTTGATGATTTTGCTGCTTGCGGGGGTCTTTTGGATTACCATTGTGGGCGCCAATTATCCTTCTGCTTGGTTGGGGGAAGCGTTATTTTGGGTGCAAGATCAGCTTACTGCGCTGTTTCATCATTGGGGTGCGCCCGATTGGCTCCATGGCCTTTTGGTGTTGGGCTGCTATCGGACCCTTGCATGGGTTGTCTCGGTGATGCTGCCGCCGATGGCCATCTTTTTTCCTCTCTTTACTCTTTTGGAGGATGCAGGCTTGCTGCCGCGCATCGCCTATAATTTAGATCGCCCCTTTCAGCGATGCCATGCCTGCGGAAAGCAGGCCCTTACTATGTGCATGGGCTTCGGCTGCAACGCGGTGGGGGTCAGCGGCTGCAGAATTATCGATTCTCCCCGAGAGCGGATGATCGGAATTCTTACCAATAATTTTGTCCCCTGCAACGGCCGATTCCCGACCATTTTAAGTTTGATTACCATCTTTTTTGTGGGGGTTGGGGGCGGCGCTCTCGGCTCTTTCGTTTCTGCACTTTTGCTGACAGCGGTCATTTTATTTGGCATTTTGATGACCTTTTTGGTCTCAAAGCTTTTATCGGTTACCTTGCTGAAAGGGGAGCCTTCCTCCTTTGTCTTGGAGCTTCCGCCATATCGAAAGCCTCAGATCGGGAAGGTATTGGTCCGTTCGGTGTTGGATCGAACCCTATTTGTGTTGGGGCGGGCGGCGGCAGTGGCAGCACCTGCAGGGGTGCTTCTTTGGCTGGTGGCCAATCTCTCGGTGGGAGGAACCAGTCTCTTAAATCATGGGGCCGCCTTTCTTGATCCGCTGGGGCGTCTTTTGGGGCTGGATGGCGTTATTCTGATTGCTTTTATTCTGGGCTTTCCCGCCAATGAGATTGTAGTCCCCATCATGATTATGGCTTATCTTTCTCAAGGAAGCCTGACGGAGTTTTCCTCCCTTGCAGATTTGCAGCAACTGCTGCTGCAGCAGGGCTGGACTTGGGTTACCGCGCTTTGCGCCATTCTTTTCTCCTTGATGCATTGGCCCTGCTCCACCACATTGCTTACCGTCTATAAGGAAACCGGCAGTAAAAAATGGACTTTCGCCGCTTTTTTGATCCCCACCCTTTGCGGAGCGCTGGTTTGTTTTCTTTGCGCACTGTTATTATAAAATGAAAAACCTCGATGAATTTCATCGAGGTTTTTATCATTATGTAAAAATTGCCAGCGCTCCGTAACTGACGATTGCTACAATGGCTCCGGCAGTCAATACACCGAGGACAATGGAGGGAAAGGCTTTTTTCAGCCGCATATCCAGCATCGCTGCGATCAATGCGCCGGTCCATGCGCCGGTGCCGGGCAGAGGAATCGCCACAAAGAGGAATAACCCCCAAAAGGCATATTTTTGCACCGTCTCCGATTTAGATTGGGCTCTCCCCTCCAATTTGCCGATGAACCCATCCAATTTCGGCAGATGCTTTCTGATCCATGCAAAAATTTTGCGAATGAAGATAATGATAAAGGGGACGGGGATCAGATTTCCGATAATGGCAAGGGGGATGGCAATGCGAAAATCCAAGCCATGGGCGGTGGCGAGCGGGATGGCGCCTCTTAATTCTATGACGGGGACCATGGAGACTAATAAGGTCATCAGCATCTGCCCCCATATATTATTCCATAAAAAGTTAAACATCTTATTCTCCTTTGATTTTCACCATCTTAATAAATATACCATAAACGAAACATAATATCAAGCCCCGTACATATAAGAAAGAAAAAATGCAAATATTATGCATAAAATAAGAGGAAAATGAGAATGGATTTTGTATAATAAGCCGTTGACATTAATTGACAAACATGATAAAATTATACACAATGGTAAATATGGGGTTTTATTTAGAAAGGAGGTAAATTTCGATGATAAATACCGCATTATTGGTTCCCGGAACATTGCCGATCGGTACGGTGGTTCTTTTGGGAATTGGAACTGTCTTTTTGGGTCTGATTTGTATCGTGATCCTGTGCGTGCTGATGGGTAAGGTGGTCCGTCTTCTTGAAAAGAAGGAAGAGGCTTCTGCTCCCGTAGCGCAAGCACCTGCTGCTCCTGCAGCGGCTGAGATTCCCAATCGCGGCGAATTGGTTGCAGCCATCTCTTGCTGCTTGGCAGAAGAGCTGGGCACCGATGTGAGCGCCATCCGTATTTTGTCTTTGAAAAAAATATAAGAAAGGAAGTTTGAAACCATGAAAATGTATAAAGTTAATGTAAACGGCACCATGTACGAAGTATCTTTGGAGGTTATGGACGGTGTTCCCGCAGCTCCTGCTGCTGCTCCCGCTCCTGCCGCCGCTCCCGCTCCCGAGGCTGCTCCCGCACCTGCCGCAGCTCCTGTTGCTGCTCCTGCAGGCGGTGAGACTGTCGCTGCTCCCATGCCCGGCACCATTCTGGCCGTGAATGTGCAAAACGGCGCTGCTGTAAAGAAGGGTGATGTGCTCTTTGTCTTGGAAGCAATGAAGATGGAGAATGAGATTATGGCTGCTTGCGATGGTACCATCGCAGGGGTTGCTGTAGCAAAGGGTGCTGCTGTATCCAGCGGCGATGTGCTCTGCACCATTCAGTAATCCTTTTCATCGAGGAGGAAAAGTCCGATGTTAGATGCTATTACTAATTTTTTGAGTCAGACGGGCTTTGCTATGTTTGGCGGGGATAATTGGAAATGCCTGATTATGATCGCCATTGCATTTGTGCTTTCCTATCTGGCTATCGTAAAGCAGTTTGAGCCCTTGCTCTTGCTGCCGATCGCTTTTGGTATGCTGCTGACCAATCTGCCCGGCGCAGAGATGTTTCATGAGACCCTCTTTGCGGGCGGTCATGTGAATTGGCAGCTTTTCGGCGGCGCTGATTTTGTAAATAGTGCCAATCTGATTGCGCCGGAAGGTTACGTCTATACCTTCTTGCAATCCGGCGAGGTGCTGTTGTCCAATGCCACTTATGGTCAAAACATTCTGTTTGGCGAGATTTCCGGCCTCTCCCTTTCTGCAGATGCAGTATTGGGTACTGCCGGCCAGTTGCTGGACGCTTCTAAGAACGTAGTGGCCGAAAATGTAAATGTAATGATCGATATGGCAGGTACTGTCGTAGAAAACGGCAAGCTGCTCAGCAATGGTGTCGTATTGGCTACCGATGTGCAGAGTGTTGCTGCAGGTCTTCTGGATTACCTTTATCTTGGCGTAAAGCTTGGAATCTATCCCTGCCTGATCTTCCTTGGCGTTGGCGCCATGACGGATTTCGGTCCTCTGATTGCCAATCCCAAGAGCCTGCTTTTGGGTGCTGCCGCTCAGCTGGGTATCTTTGCTACCTTCTTAGGTGCTCGTTATCTGGGCTTCACCGAGGCTCAAGCCGGCTCCATCGGTATCATCGGCGGTGCCGATGGTCCTACCGCCATCTTTGTTACCTCCAAGTTGGCACCTGAGCAGCTGGGCCGCATCGCTGTTGCTGCTTATTCCTATATGGCGCTGGTTCCTGTTATCCAACCGCCTATTATGACGCGTCTGACTACCGAGAAGGAACGCAAAATCCGCATGGAGACCCTGCGCCCTGTCAGCAAGACCGAGAAGATCATCTTCCCCTTTGTCGTTACGGCGTTTGTAGCATTGCTTGTGCCTTCCGCTGCCGCTTTGGTCGGCTGCTTGATGCTGGGCAATCTCTTCCGTGAGTGCGGCGTTGTAGAGCGCTTGAGCAAGACGGTTCAGAATGAGTTGATGAATATTGTAACCATCTTCTTGGGCATCACAGTCGGTGCTACCGCTACCGCGGCCACCTTCCTTTCTTGGAATACCATCAAGATCATTTTCATGGGCGTGGTTGCTTTCGGTATGGGTACTGCAGGCGGTGTCTTGCTTGCCAAGTTCATGAATCTCTTCCTTAAGAAGAAGATCAACCCGTTGATCGGCTCTGCAGGTGTATCTGCTGTTCCTATGGCTGCCCGTGTATCTCAGGTGGTGGGCCAGAAGGAAGATCCCAGCAACTTCCTGCTGATGCACGCTATGGGCCCCAATGTGGCAGGCGTTATCGGTTCTGCCATTGCGGCCGGTGTGCTGATCGCGATGTTCGGTTAATTGATGTAGAAAGGGTATTTTATAATGGAAAAGAAACCTTTGTATATAACAGATACCATTCTGAGAGATGCCCATCAATCTCAGGCGGCTACCCGTATGCGGATCGAAGATATGATCCCTGCGTTGGAGCAGCTGGATGATGTGGGTTATTGGTCTTTGGAATGTTGGGGCGGCGCTACCTTTGATGTATGTATGCGTTTCCTGAATGAGGATCCTTGGGAGCGCCTTCGCACCCTGAAAAAATATATGCCCAAGACCAAGCTGCAGATGTTGCTGCGCGGTCAGAATATTTTGGGCTATAAGCATTATGCCGATGATGTGGTGGAAAAATTTGTTGAAAAATCCATCGAAAACGGGATTGATGTGATCCGAATCTTTGATGCGCTCAATGATGTCCGTAATGTGGAGCAGGCAATGAAGAGCTGCAAAAAGTACGGCGGTCTTTGCGAGGCTGCTATCAGCTATACCACCAGCCCTGTTCATAATGAGGAATATTTTGTAAAGCTGGCAAAGAATCTTGAGAATATGGGCGCCGATGTTATTTGTATTAAAGACATGGCCAATCTGCTCCTTCCCATGGATGCGTATAGCCTTGTGAAGAAGCTGAAGGAAGAGGTAAAAGTCCCCATCCATCTGCATACCCATAATACCACCGGTACCGGTGATATGACCAACCTGATGGCTGCATGGGCAGGGGTGGATATTGTAGACTGCGCCCTCTCTCCCATGGCCAATGGTACTGCTCAGCCTTCCACCGAGGCAATGGTTGCTACCCTGCAGGGTACCGATCGTGATACCGGCTTGGATCTCAATAAACTGAGTGATATTGCTACCCACTTCCGTGGTGTTGCCGATAAAATGAAGGCAGAGGGAATTTTGGATCCTAAGGTTCTGAACGTGGATGCCAAGACCCTGCTTTATCAGGTACCCGGCGGCATGCTCTCCAACCTCATTTCCCAGCTCAAGCAGATGGGCGCTGAGGATAAGTATTATGAGGCGCTGGCGGAGATCCCCAGAGTTCGTAAGGACTTTGGTTATCCTCCCCTTGTTACCCCCACCAGCCAGATTGTAGGTACGCAGGCGGTTATGAATGTAGTAGCCGGTGAGCGCTATAAGATGGTCGGTAAGGAATCCAAAGGCCTTCTGCGCGGCGAATATGGCCAGCTGCCTGCAGAGGTAAATGAAGAGGTTCGGAAGAAAGCAATCGGCGATGAGGAGGTTATTACCTGCCGTCCTGCCGATCTTCTGGAGCCCGAGCTGGAAAAATATCGCGAAGAAGCAAAAGACCTTGCAAAGTGCGAAGAGGATGTATTGAGCTATGCGCTCTTCCCTCAGGTTGCTTCCAAGTTTTTGCAGGAGCGGAATAATCCCAAGCCCGCAGAAGATGAAAATGCAGTGCGCGAGCTTTATGTAGAGGATTTGGGCCTGTAATTGCGCTATTTTCGGCCAAAATATGAGTAATCAACAGCCTCTTTGCCTTATTCGATAGGCAAAGAGGCTGTTGTTGAAAAAATCTTCAAAAATCTGTTGAAAAATAAAGCAATTTTCTTGAAAAAAAGTGTTGACTTTTTGATTCTGAGATGTTATTATATTCAAGCACCTCGCGAGAAAGCGAGGGAGCGACGGACTTTGAAAATTAAACAGCATCATGAAAAAAGGACCCGTTAATTGCAAAGAGTTGCCTCGATAAGAGGTGCTCAGAAAAGCGATTAACAAAACTTTAAGAAGCCAGAATTTTTGAGATTTGTTATGAGCTGATTAAACGAATAAAAATAATTTTTTTTAGAGAGTTTGATCCTGGCTCAGGACGAACGCTGGCGGCGTGCCTAACACATGCAAGTCGAACGGAGTTCCTGCGATTGAAGCTTCGGCAGATTTCGCTTGAACTTAGTGGCGGACGGGTGAGTAACGCGTGAGGAACCTGCCTTTCAGAGGGGGACAACAGTTGGAAACGACTGCTAATACCGCATAATGCG
>JAZMZQ010000177.1:0-4603 GCA_045586045.1 Eubacteriales bacterium | reverse complement strand
GATAGAAAGGCCCTGATATTCATTGCCGGCCGTCTCCTGCATCTTGAATGCGATGGTTACAAGCTTCTCTTCGTCCGGCAGCAAATTGCCGAAAACCGCTTTGGAAAGATTCTTTTCCGTACCGAAAATTTCGGTCAGAGTTCCAAGCTTTTTCCCTTGCGTTACAGTTTCACGGGTAAGCTGCTTTGCGCTATCGAAGCAGTAAACATCAATTACATCGCCAAGCTTGCTTACCGAGCCGTTTGCAACTACACGCAGCTGATAGCTCAGTGCAAGTGAGCCCACATTGGCAACCTTGATATGCTTCGCTTCCACATATCCGGGCTCCCAAAGATCATTACTGAAAATTGCTCCCTTAGAAGCGTCGGTCCATGTTGCAGAAGCGGGCGCTTCCTTCCCATCTGCCCAATACATCTCGACCTCGAGTGTACCGGATTTAATGATGTTACCCGAAGAGGTAACGGAATCTGTAAACCAAGCATAGGTGCTGCCAACGAGCATCGAGATGCACAACAAGAGTGCCAGAGCGCTCATCAGCAACGCACGCTTAGTTGACTTTAGTTTTCTCATTTTCTGATAGTCTCCTTGTTTTTACCAATCCCAATCAGCGTAATCCATTGCTATATTTTTAATACTTCCGCTGTTAGTTGTATACGCAGTACCACCATAAGTCAAATTGCTATGATAGAATTTATAGCTTCCCGATGTAGTAACAACCCCAAATGTTTTTGTTGTATTCAATTTGCAGTTTTCTGCGTAAAGGTAGGCGGGATATTTCACGCCGTCAACAGCGTTGTTGCCATTGACATAGAATGCAACAGCATCCCAGCCGCTTCCCTTTACAATGGTAAGGTCATAACACTTAACCTTTGTTTTGCGAATCGACTGTACAGCTGCATTATCATTACTGTTCGTTGTCTTGGCAGTAGCATCCAAATAAAGATTTTCCAAGGTTACATTAATATAATCCGCTTTCGTTCCGCTACAGTTAAAGAGATGGCGGTTCGAGCTGGAGGAAGATGCTTTCACAATCTTAACCGAATCGGTATCGCCGATACCCATAATATTCATGCTGGAATAGACGCCGATGGTCGTAGCCTCAGTATATGTACCGGGGAGAAGATATACTGTGGAAAAATCATTATTCTTCAAGCCGGAAATAATAGACCAGAGCTTGCCGCTACTTGATGCTTTCAAAATATCGCCGTAGTAAGCTTCATCTTTACCATCAAGGAAAGCGGCGGCAGCATCAGCGTCGGCAGCGGCAATAACGGTGGTTGCTCTTTCGCTGACTGCATAATAGGTGGCGCCATTCTTAACATAAGGAACACAAATGTATTCAGAATCAACCGCGCCCAAAGTTACATCAAACTTCACAGGGTCTACGGAGAAGATCCCGCCGGTTATCTTTCTTCCCTCTGTGGTGGGATTTTCTGCCACTTCGGTATAGGTTACTTCAAAGGGGCTGAAGGAATTGGTATAGAAGATAACGATCCCTGTAAACGCATCGTATTCACATTCATCCAAAGGAATTTCTTTTCCGTTATGGGTGATTTTTTCAATATCGACAAACTGCGGAAGCTTCAGATTTACCTCATATTCAAATGCAGGATCTGCCTTTTCGCCGTTGAGTTCTGCAGCGAAATCGACCGCATAGGTGTACTTACCGTTTTCTTCGGTTAAGTTTTCATAGGTTACCACTTTCGCATAGTTTCCTGCATATGCCTCAGCCGGAACGATGATTTGAACATTGGATTCACCGTAATGCAGAATCAATTCCTCGTTCAACGCCTTTTTGCCGGAAACCACCAGCGGATACTCCGCATTTACATCATACTGATCATTAAAACTATCGCTCTCAACAGTATCTTGCGTTGCAACGAGTTGAATGGAAAAATCAGTACCGATTGAAAGATCCTGATATTCATTGCCCGCACTTTCCTGCATTTTAAGGGCAATTGTAACCGTATGACTTTCGCCGGCAGGTAATTCCCCTGCTGCAGAGGTATCCATATTGTCGAGCACTTTGTCCAAAGTGCCGAGAACGGATGCAGAAGCAAGATCCGAACGGTTTGCCACCTGAACGGCGGGATCGGCATAATAAACGTCGATCACCTTTGCCAAATCAGAGACCAGCCCATTTGCAACAATTTTGATTTGATACTTCAAGGCAAGCGTTCCTTTATTGGCGATCTTAATATGGCGAACCTGCGCAAAGCCGGGCTCCCATTTATCATAATCGAAGATCGCACCTTTAGAGGCGTCTGCCCATACCGCAGAATCGGGAGCTTCCTTTCCGTCTGCCCATTCCATTGCTACATCCAGCGTTCCGGACTTGATGATATTCCCTGATGAGGTAACGCTGTCTGTAAACCAAGCGAAGGTGCTGCCAATCAGCATCGACACGCTCAGAAGGAGTGCCAATGCACTCATCAACAGAGCGCGCTTAGTGCTTTTTGTTTTTGTCATTTTTTATGACCTCCTTTTCAATATTGGTCAACGTTGGGAAGTATTTTCACCGTTCTCACGCTGACCGTTGACTTAACGCGGGAGACGGTATTGCCGAACTCTTCGGCAATCAAAACACTCAAAGGTATCATCTCGTAGCAAGGTTGAGATGATATTCTCAATCCTTTGAGTGCTTTGATTGCCGCCTATCTCTCGGCGAAGGGATAGGTCAGGCAAAATTATATTATGGTTACACTTGCTTCCCTTTTTCGGTTGCCTCTGTTTCTTCAGAAGCTGCCTCTGCGCCTACGGCTACTTGCTGATGATCAAGCTGGGCCTTGAGTGCGCGAAGTTCTTCAAGGATCTTGGCGTTTTCTGCTTTTTCTGCTTGGATTTGATCCTTCTCAGCCTGCATTTCCTCCATCTGTTCGTTTTTATATCTACGGAACAAATTAAAGAATTTCACACCTTCATAGAGGATAATCAGCATAAACGGGATAAAGATACAAACGAAATATCCGGGGGTTGTCTTAAGAAAATTAAAGAATGTGCCAAGGCCGGGAACCTGATTTTCATATTTACCTAATACATAAGGATAGGTAACGATGGTTTCATCGTCGGTATCGGTGGTAGTACCGTATGTAATAAAACCGGGGTTGCCTTCGGCATCGGTTGTCTGTTTTCTGATTTTATGGGTGATGGTCTCACCAAAACTATCCGTATCCTGAGACATAAAGGTGATAATATCACCCTCTTTGAGGGTGGCCGGATCAACCTCTTTAACGAGTATCAACGCGCCTGCATTAAAATCAGTGGCCGCCATTGAATCCGAATTGACAATATACATCTTATAGCCAAACAAATCTCGATCATTTCTATTGAATGTAGTAACAGAGACAACCGTAAAAATCATCATAGAAACGGCAAGGAGTACCACCAGCCATACCAGCGTTGTTTTAATGATGTTAAATACTTTTTTCATCGCATTAACACTCCTTTGGTCTGAAATACTGCTGCACTGATCCATAGATCAGGCGAAATACATGCTCGGTTGTATCGTTATTATCCGGAATGGCTCCGTCAAATACCTTTACAGCAAAATCAAGCATGACATTGAGGATATAATTTAAGAGCATCCATACATTTGCCTCATCGCAAAATGCTTCGCTGAATTTTTCTACAAGCGGTTTATAACGCCGGTAATGGCTTTCTTCCGAGTATTGCTTAAAATAAGGAGAATAGTAATATCTGATAAAAGCGAGGCACTTATCTTTATTCCCAAGCAGAAATCTCCATATGGAAATGAAGAACATCCAGCAGCGCATCTCATATTCCATTTCCTGCATATACATTACGGAAACATGCTGCATCGCCTTCGAAACCAACTCCTCATCAAGTGCGGCGAATGTCTTTACAAACATATCCTCCTTGTCTGCAAAGCAACGATAGATATACGCTTCATTTGTTGATGTTGCAATTCCGATTTGTTTGGTAGAGGCTTTATCGAGCCCATCTCTTGCGATGACATGGATTGTGCCGTCTATGAGCCTGCGACGGATTTCATCCTGCTTCATTTTCGCTTTTCTCCTTCCGTAAACGTTTGCTACATTTTTCATCAAAATAATACAAACGCAAAGCGTTTGCTCTCAAATAGTGCTTATTGATAGAAATGCTAAAAATCGATTAAAGGCATTATATTTACAATACTTTCTTTGCCGCATCGCTTACATTTAATCGGAAGATCTTTAATCTCTGTAGTTGGAAGCAGCCATAAAACCGTATGCTTGCCACATAATGGGCAAAAATATCGACGTCGTTGGGTATCCGTTTCATTGAGTTGTAATGTTTTTTGCATGTAGTCTCTCCTTGTTTTCAACTCCGTTGCGACAAGAGAAAAATAAAAAGCCTGCGCCATAATCGTATAAAAAAACGATTAAATGGCACAGGCTCTAAGGCTCAGGCGCAGATTAAATTCAACTTCATTATGCGTACATTTTTAGAATTAATTATTTGATACAATAGAAGTTCATTTGCGATGGTTCAAAATCAATGGAATCGCCTATCGTTCGCAAAAGGTTGAGGTTATTATATAAAAAAAATCTCCTCATGTCAATTATGAATTTTTCAAAATTATTTTTTATTACACGTGTTTTTT